>NZ_LWGE01000476.1:0-745 GCF_001635315.1 Oleiphilus sp. HI0123 | reverse complement strand
CGTGATGCCCGAAATTCATATCAAAAAGCGCTTCAAGCCCTTTGTTGAAGATGAATTACCTGCACTTTCCAAAGGTACACGCCAACTAGTCGCCCACCCTAGAGAAGAACAGGTCTGCCCACATCATCTCGAAGAAGCCTGCACCTTAATCATCGGCCCCGAAGGTGGCTTTACTGAGTATGAAGTAAACAAGCTCAAAGAAGCCGGTTTTGAAGGAGTTCATTTAGGCGAAAGAATTCTACGCGTAGAGACTGCCGTACCCGTATTGATCTCGCGTCTATTTGGGTCAACATTCTAGGGTAATTTTGTCCGCAAAACGGACCTTCATGACTGATCGATAAACAAGGATTTTTTGGCCAATATTGATCTGATCGGTTACTTCTGGAAAGTGAGATAAGCGGACATAACAGTTGGACTGTTTTTACAAAATTACGGCCAATATTCGCTAAGTGAAGCTTCTTCTATATGCTGTATGCATAAACAGTATCAAGGAGGATGCTCATGTCACCGGCAAGGAATGTCTGGGCGAGTCAAGCACCATACTATGAACGCCATCAGCCCGAAAAGACGCTCCTCTATCAATTGGTTCAGGAACATTATCCTGTCTTTAAGTCCTCGTTGGAGGGTCAGGGACAAAGCTTGCCTCGTTACGTTCAGAGAGAGTTCGAAGATTTTCTCCAATGTGGTCGGCTGGAATATGGCTTTTTGCGTGTCCGCTGCGAGGATTGCCATCATGAACGATTGG
>NZ_LWGE01000475.1:0-617 GCF_001635315.1 Oleiphilus sp. HI0123 | reverse complement strand
CGGTATTCGGAAACCGTTTGCATAGCGAACATAGATATTCTGACTATCATCAAGACGGAAACTAAAACTCAGTTTAGGACTTAAGTGATTGAATGAAGGGTCATTATCGCTCGATGCCCGCGCATAACTCGACGATGCATATTGCCCGTCAGATAGATTATTCGTGTAATCAAAACGGCTGGAGTCGTAGCGAAGGCCGGCTTCTACTGTTAAGTGATCAGTAACACTAAATGCAGCACTGGTATAGGGTGACACGGCGAAGTAATTCACGTCGTAGTCATAAATAGAGCCCTCAGCGACACTACTTCCCCAGCCACTGGGCACATAGTCAAAGGTTTGCTCATAGCTTCGACTAGACTTGGTATATTCAAGGTCGGCTCCAAAAGTCCAGCGGAGGCTATCTAGGCTATAGTCGGCTTTGAACATGAGGCCAAGCGTTTTTTGCTGGCTATCATTCTCAGGAAGGTTTCCCTGCCAAGTTGCTACATACTGGTTCCGGTTTGTTCTCAAGTACGCAATGGTACTCAGTTCAATCTCGTCATTAAGTAAGTGCGTCCATTCTGTACTCAAACGGGCAAAATCAAATTTTCGCTGAATATCCATCCCGGTAGCTAGTG
>NZ_LWGE01000474.1:0-220 GCF_001635315.1 Oleiphilus sp. HI0123 | reverse complement strand
CCCATCTACTTTTACAACCAATAGAGGATAACTACCAGATTTTTTTTGCGGATAGAACTTACCATATTCAACAATCCATTCTTCATGTGGTTGGAATGTGTATTCCTTTNCAACCAATGGATAAGGATAATTTTGTGTACGATCTTCTACTTGAACCGTAATTGTAATAGGTTTATCTGAATCATTAAAGAAGACGTAGTTATAATCCATTAATGTATCA
>NZ_LWGE01000473.1:0-1559 GCF_001635315.1 Oleiphilus sp. HI0123 | reverse complement strand
AGCGCTTTTGAGCCAACCGCTGGGCCAACGTTATTGGCCACATCATTGGCACCTATATTCATTGCCATATAGCCGCCAACTACTGCGGCGATAGATAAAACCAAAGAACCTTGTCCAAGCTGGAAGCTTGTCGCGACGTAAGCTAGAATCCCGGCTAAGAATAAAAATGCCAGCCCCAGACGAGAAAATTCTTTTCGACTATCGTTCACAGCAGAATCGATTTTTTGAGCAGATTTTAAATCCATATCATGCACACCTTTACCATTAGAGTTTGATATTGTGCGCACTATAAATCGACCGTCACATAAATGTAACAATTATTTGAATTTATTTAACTTGGTAGCAAAATCCCGGCAACAAATCCACCTTATATTGGTACAAGGCAATTACAATTCTCTATATATTTACTTCGACAATCGAAGACTTTTTGCTCTCAGAGTTATCCTTAGTCACGGTACTGATCGCAAAGTAATGAGTACCAGCGCTTAGAGATTCCAAAGCAACCGAAGTCGCTTCAGGGTCTGTTACGGTTATTAGCAACACCATATTGCCACTACTTGCCCCACGATAAATTTTATAAGACTTGATATCGCCCTGGCTCAAAGCGCTTCCATCCTCTCTAGTGTTTGGTGCCGACCAATTAAGCTCAACAGCGTAAATATCTTGTCCACCCGAATCAGGGGTTGACGGGAGTTCCGGTACGCTGCTTGCGTTGTCTATTTGTGTCCCTGCCAAATATTCATCAAGATTAGACGAGCCATCACCATCATTGTCATTTACGGCGTCCGATGAATCTAGAACGTTGAGACCAACCAATACCTCATACCCATCAGGAATACCGTCGTTATCGGTGTCCTCATCTAGTGGGTTGCTTAGAATGAAATACTCATCAACATTGCTTAATAGGTCGCCATCACTATCAGAAAAAGCATCGGCATCATCATTAGGATCTGTTCCAATCGCTAATTCATAGAAATTAGGTAAACCGTCATTATCACTGTCTATTGGCAGATAGCGATTATCATAGGGGGATAGAAGGTTACCTGAGTGGTAACCGACATGATAACCATCCTGGTAACTTTCAGCTAAACCTGATTCGTGGTCATAGTATGCTAAGTTTTCACTCGTTAGCGTGGTCAGCTCAAAACCTGGCCCTGACCATGAGACATTTAAGTAGTCTCCACCTAGGTGGTCTTTATGCAATACTTCGAAATAGTATGGTGTTCCAGCGTCTAAGTTAATAGTAGGCGACTTCTGAGTTTTATAACGATCCCAAATTTTGTATCCAGAAGGCTTATTAACAAAAGCGATCAATCGCTTATTGTCGGGAGTATCATCGCCAGATAACCAAACTTCTGCGCTTTCGTCTGCGCTTAGCCAGAAGGTATAGGCACCGCTTTCGGGGACCATAAGCAAACCTCTTAGCCGTTGCCCATATTTATCGCCCTTTGAATCAATAAAGTCTAGCTCCTGGACAAGTTCACTTGAACTAGAGCTGAGCGGAAATCGAGCATTTCTAGTTAGAGCTCTTACATTTTTACCCCCGATAGATTTCCACA
>NZ_LWGE01000472.1:0-1069 GCF_001635315.1 Oleiphilus sp. HI0123 | reverse complement strand
CGGGCCAGGAGCCACTGCGTGAATTAGTTGAGGGCTTGAATAAGCCATATCACCTGATTGGTGGTGCTGATGTGGCTGCAGAACTTGATGCAAAACGTGCAATTAATCAGGGTACGCGTTTGGCATTGGATATCTAAAGTCTTTAGATAAACAAGCAGCAAACAGAGCCGAGCTAGAGTTTCCTAGTTCGGCTTTTTTGTGCCATTCGCGTGCTGGTGGGAGAATAATTAAGCTATTCCTGCACCTCAAACTGCTTCTTGAAGGCTTGCAAGCCTTCCTGAACCAAGTCATAGGTCTTATCGATATTCTCGGCAATCTCACCTTCTAACACTCCTAATCCATCGAGTATCTCGCGTGCTTCAGAAAATCCGGTATCAATACCACCGCTAATAATATCGACAAACTTTTCGACTTGCTCACTCTCGTTCAATTCAGGGTGTTGTTGTTGATAAAGTGGAAACAGGCTAGTCGAGAAATTAACAATCCGGCCCGCTGTCGCTTCGGGTGAGACGTCCAGGCCTTGCTCATAACCGGACTGGATTGAGTTTTCGCCAAAGTCACCTTCTAGCTCTTTATTGATCGCATCGATAGCGGTCTGATAAAGCAGGCTCATAGGTTCGTTCTTGACGCTGAGGCTAACTTCGTAGTTAGCATTCAACACGGCAGCATTGAATTCTTTGCGAAGGGCCTCTACTTGACCAATTTGCTCTGTGCCATCACTTTGCGGTGAAGACCTTGCGTCACTAGAAGTAGTTTTTTCAGGTACGGACGATATATTAAGTCGGGTGTCGATTTGGCTAACAGGCATATGAACACTCCTCAGTAGCGGTAGGTCTTGATTAATTATTGACCAGTGCGTGGGGAGCAGCAAGCAAAACTTGGTAAGTATTTGTTCCTTATAGATGGCTAGCTGAGGCTATTGAGAAAACTTTTTTCGAAGGCGGGACAGGCTAACGGGCGTCATGCCGAGAAACGAGGCGATATGGTATTGGGGGATGCGCTCCAGGAAGTGAGGGTATTCTTTACAAAACCACTTGTAACGTTGTTCACCGTTATTGAGTAGCCGCTT
>NZ_LWGE01000471.1:0-566 GCF_001635315.1 Oleiphilus sp. HI0123 | reverse complement strand
GGAACGGAATACTGTATTTTCCAGTTCAAAATTAGCAATCAGGGTACGAATCTCATGAAATAAATCCAATTGTTCTAATGGCTCGTAATCACCATTAAATCCAGCCCTAAAGCGCTCTTCACCCATCGGAAAAGAAACTACTAACGTCGATACAAACTCTGGCTGTGTTTCATTCATAAGCTTGGCAGAGTTAACGGCATGTTGCTTTGAAAACTTCTTGCCACCCAAGCCATTTAATATCATCACGGAAGACTTGATGCCTGCAGCTTTTAACTTGAGTAAGGCGTCTTTAGAGCTTTCGTAAGTCTCACCCTTAACCACACATTCCAAGACTTTGTCGTCACCGGATTCACAGCCCACATATACCATGCTTAGGCCTAACGCTCTCAACTCAGCCAGCTCTTCTACCGTTTTTTTCTTAATATTTCTGGGTAAGCAATAAGCAGTAACACGTTCTTTATCTGGAAAGTAGCGATTAATACACTCAAGTATTTCTTTGAGGCGGCGGAACGACAAAGTCATTGCATCACCATCTGCCAAAAAGAAACGCCCGACATTCGGCATGC
>NZ_LWGE01000470.1:0-1456 GCF_001635315.1 Oleiphilus sp. HI0123 | reverse complement strand
GGCGATCATGACCAAGATGGTAGATAGACCGCGTAACGTGTTGATATCCATAATATTGGTTCTTACTTGTTCTTAAGAACGGTGCCAAGCTGCTGTAGATACGCAACCATAGCTTCGATTTCTGTTTTACCTTTCACCGCTTCTGCTGCACCGGCAATGTCTTCGTCGGTGTAGGGAACGCCTACTGTACGAAGTGCTTCCATTTTCGCAGCAGTACCTTTGTGGTCTACGATAGCTGTAAACAACCAAGGGTAGGACGGCATTTTGGACTCAGGTACAACATTACGTGGGTTATAAAGGTGAGCACGTTGCCAGTCGTCACTATAGCGACCACCAACACGAGCCAGATCAGGACCAGTACGCTTAGAACCCCATAGGAATGGGTGCTCATAAACATGCTCTCCGGCAACTGAGTAATGACCGTAACGTTCAGTCTCAGCGCGGAAAGGTCTGATCATCTGCGTGTGACAGGTGTGACAACCTTCACGAATATAGATATCACGACCCTCAAGTTCTAAAGCGGTATGTNGCTTCAGACCTTCAATGGGGGTTTGCATGTCTTTGTGGAAGAACAGTGGAACTGCTTCTACCAAGAAACCAAAACTGATAGCTACGACAATCAGAGGGATCATCAAGCCAAGGTTTTTTTCTATTATCTCATGATTCATTGACTCTTCTCCTAAGCTGCTTCAGTCACGGTATCAAGTGCTTTCGCATCTTTCTGCTTAATGGTTAGCCAAACGTTCACGGCCATGATAAGCATACCTGACAAGAAGATAGCACCACCAATTGCACGAACAAGATAACCAGAATGACTTGCTTCTAAAGACTCTACAAAGCTGTAGGTAAGGGTACCGTCATTGTTTACTGCACGCCACATTAGGCCCTGCATAATACCGTTTACCCACATTGCGGCGATGTATAGAACCGTGCCGGCAGTCGCTAACCAGAAGTGTAGGTTGATCATAGACGTGCTATACATTTCTTTAATGCCATAAAGCTTTGGAATCAAGTGATAAACCGCACCGATAGAAATCATCGCTACCCAACCGAGTGCACCAGAGTGAACGTGCCCAATAGTCCAGTCAGTGTTGTGAGATAGCGCGTTTACAGTCTTGATAGACATCATCGGACCTTCGAAAGTAGACATGCCATAGAAAGAAAGCGATACAACCAAGAAACGTAGTACTGGGTCAGTACGTAGTTTATGCCATGCACCAGAAAGCGTCATCATACCGTTGATCATACCACCCCATGATGGAGCTAGTAGGACTAGGGACATGATCATGCCCGCACTCTGTGCCCAGTCAGGAAGAGCGCTGTAATGTAGGTGGTGAGCGCCTGCCCATACATATAAAGAAATCAGTGACCAGAAATGAATAATAGATAGTCTGTAAGAATAAACTGGCTTGCCAGTCTGTTTAGGAACGAAGTAGTACATAATGCCCAAGAAGCC
>NZ_LWGE01000469.1:0-668 GCF_001635315.1 Oleiphilus sp. HI0123 | reverse complement strand
ATAGTTTTCTTTGTATTCTGCTGGTAATGTAAAGCTCTCGCGAACCTTACCTTTCGACTTCATATCTTCTAGTAATTCTTGCTGGAAGCGAGAATCAGCAACCTTAATCAACTCAATCGCGATTTGCTCGTCGGTCTTGCCGCGCAAGTCGGCAATACCGTATTCCGTCACAATGATGTCTCTAAGGTGCCTTGGAATCGTGATATGGCCATAGTGTGGTGTAATGTTTGACTGCAGGTCTTTACCACTACCGCGTGTACTTCTAACGCACAATATTGATCTCGCATCAGGCAATGCATGAGCCATCGATACGAAGTTATATTGGCCACCTACACCACTCACAACCGTGCCATTTTCAAGGCCATCTGATACAACCGCACCACTTAGCGTCACCATCATGCCGGTGTTTATAAAACGAGCGTGCTTGCGCTGCGCAGATAGGAGCGGATGATTGTAGTCAAGCTGGTTGATATGACCGACACTCGACATACAGATCTTTTCATTTTCCTCTCGACTCATGTCGCGCAAAGCTTGATAAAAGTCTTGAGGCCCTAGATAGAAGCCACCATGCATATAGATACCACCCTTGAGGTTATCACCCAGGCATAGTTCACACACGGAGGCAAAGTTGGCTTGCTCTAACAAGTTAACCGAAAGTGTCGTTTCGC
>NZ_LWGE01000468.1:0-216 GCF_001635315.1 Oleiphilus sp. HI0123 | reverse complement strand
ACTGATTCAATATATATCTATTTAGTATCGACGCACCTTGCTGTGCAAAAACAAAATGAATGATATACATAGAATAAGATCTAATACCTATTTTTCTCAATATCCCTAAGTTCAGCTTTTTAACCGATTTAAACAAAATTAGTAATAAAGAAAATGACAAGGCTGACAAAAATGGAGCTAGGGTCATTGAATTGGATAGATCATCACCTACAAACC
>NZ_LWGE01000466.1:0-277 GCF_001635315.1 Oleiphilus sp. HI0123 | reverse complement strand
TACAAATAAAAAATTTGAATATCGTAAATTCTTAGACAATAAGAACCAACGATTCGTAGTTATGAGTAACATTAATGGTCAACCTACACTGTCTTTAGCTCCTGTTAACTATTTACAAGATAATAACAGTGATGGGTTAACAATTGAAAACAGTTTGAATTTCTCAAATTTTGCCACTCCTGCTTACTTGATTGACAGTTACTTGACTTATTTATCAGGTCAAATGCAAGCTGGTATTATGGAGAAAGCTAATATTAACCAACAACGCAATTTCCGT
>NZ_LWGE01000465.1:0-246 GCF_001635315.1 Oleiphilus sp. HI0123 | reverse complement strand
CACTTGGCCGTGGCGGTCGGCCGGGAGGCGATCACGGCCGGCTACACTGTGCTGTTCGTCTCTGCCCCCATCCTGGTGGCGCAGCTGGCCAAGGCTCACGCGGAAGGCCGCCTCGAAGAGCGGCTGATGCACTATGCCAAGCCCAAGCTACTGATCGTCGACGAACTCGGCTACCTGCCGTTCGAGCCTGAAGCCGCGCACCTGTTCTTCCAGCTTGTCTCGCGCCGCTACGAGCGGGGGGCGATG
>NZ_LWGE01000464.1:0-4933 GCF_001635315.1 Oleiphilus sp. HI0123 | reverse complement strand
CGTTACGCGGTCTATCTACCATCTTGGTCATGATCGCCTTTGTCGCCATATGCTTATGGGCCTATAACGGCAAAAAGAAAAAAGATTTTGACGATGCAGCCAACCTGCCCTTTCAGGATGACGATATCGCGGAACGTACCTTGAGCGAAAAAGAGAGAGAAGAACATGACTAGTTTTTGGAGTGTATGGGTCTCAGTCATTATTATCGGTACTTTGATCGGTAGTACATGGCTGCTAGTAGCCACCCGAAAAAGCCAAACTACAGATGAAGAGACTGAACAAAAGATGCCCCATGCCTTCGATGGGATCGAAGAGTACGATAATCCACTTCCAAAGTGGTGGTTCCATATGTTTATCGGTTCAGTTGTTTTTGCATTCGCATACGCATTGCTGTACCCGACTTTAGGTAACTTCCAAGGTTTCTTAGGCTGGTCTTCTACCGGTCAATGGGAAGCAGAAGTTGCTGAAGCTGATGAAAAGTACACACCTATATTCAAAGCCTACGCGGCAAAGCCAATTGAAGAACTCGCCAAAGATGCCGAAGCAATGAAAGTAGGACAGCGTTTGTTTGCTAATAACTGCTCAGTATGTCACGGATCAACAGGTCGCGGCGCATTAGGCTTTCCAAATCTGACTGACCACGACTGGTTATATGGTGGAAGTCCAGACGCGATCAAAACCACCCTCCTGTATGGTCGAAACGGTCAAATGCCTGCCAAAGGTTTAAATCCCGCTATGAGCAAAACTGACATACAAAATATGACTCATTACTTACTTTCGTTTAGTGGACGTAGTGATGATAAAGCAGCTGTTGATGCCGGCGCAGCGATGTACCAGACTGCCTGTGCAGCCTGTCATGGGGCTGAGGCTAAGGGTAATCAAGCCGTCGGCGCACCAAATCTAACAGATGATGTTTGGCTCTACGGCGGCACGGCATCTAAGATCAATCAAACACTCACTTATGGTCGAGCAGGCGTAATGCCAGCACAAAAAGACCTACTTGGTGAAGACAAAGTTCACCTACTTGCAGCTTACGTTTACAGCTTATCTAACAAATAAGACTGTCTGAGACTCGTGGGCCTGGCTGAGTAGCCAGGCCCACTCTCACAGAATATAAGATCTCTTCTCTAGACAGCCTTTGCTCATCACAGACTTTCTAGAAAAGAAACCTTTCCTCCACTAGATATGGAAGCCGTTGCCTATGTCTAAGAAGATCCCAGCCCAAAATATCGAACCCGGTACGCAGAAACTGGAAGTCTACGGCCAAGATTCAAAGCAAGCAGACGTCAGTAAGACCGTCGAGCTCTACGAGTCTCGAAAAAAAATCTACGTCAAAAAAATTGCCGGTCTTTTTCAGCGAATCAGGAAGTTTTCACTCTGGGCCTTGATGGCCATGTACTTTTCAATTTGCTGGATATCAATCAACGGCCAGCAACTGGTTCATTTCGACCTCCCTGCACGTAAATTCCATATCTACGGCATGACATTCTGGCCACAAGAGTTCGTTCTTTTAGCACTGCTTCTAATCATTTGTGCCTACGGTCTGTTTTTCGTCACCACCCTTTTTGGGCGCGTCTGGTGTGGTTATACCTGCCCACAAACTTCCTGGACCTTTATTTTCATGTGGATTGAGGAAAAGGTTGAAGGGAGCAGGAACCAACGAATGAAGCTTGATAAAGCGGAATTCAGCTCTGAAAAGATGATCAAAAAGACCCTTAAGCACACTCTTTGGTTATTGGTCTCCTTTGGCACCGGCCTGACCTTTGTCGGTTATTTCTACCCTATTCGTGAGTTAGTTCCAGATCTGTTCACCTTTAGTGTAGTCGACGCCTGGGCAATATTCTGGATTGGCTTCTTTACAGTTGCAACCTACCTGAATGCTGGCTGGTTACGTGAACAAGTTTGTTTATACATGTGCCCTTATGCACGCTTTCAATCTGTAATGTTTGATGAAGACACACTTGTTGTTTCCTACGACAAAGGTCGTGGAGACCCAAGAGGAAGCCGCAAACGTAATGTTGATTATAAAGAACAAGGCCTTGGCGACTGCGTTGACTGCGGCATGTGTGTACAGGTTTGTCCAACGGGCATCGATATTCGTGATGGGCTTCAGTATGAGTGTATTGGCTGCGCCTTATGCGTCGACGCCTGTGACTCAATCATGGACAAAATGAAGTATGACCGAGGTCTAATCAGCTACACCACTGAGAATGCCCTCATCGGTAAGAAGAGCCATATACTAAGACCCAAAGCCATTGCCTACGCTGTATTATTACTCGGCATGATGGGTGCGTTTGCCTATTCCGTTGCAACACGTGTTCCACTAGAGTTAGACGTAATAAAAGATCGGGGCGCTTTATACCAGCTAACGGGTTTAGGTAAAATCGAAAACACTTATATTCTCAAAGTTATGAATATGAGCGATGAACCCCATGATTTTGACATTACCGTCAAAGGCATTGAAGGGATAAAGATTACCACACCCACTACGGTATCCGTGAAAGCCGGAGAAGTATACACTCAACCAACTAGCATAGAAGTCGACCCCATACATATGGAAGTCACCCACTATGATATTGAGATTACCGTCAAGGCTACAGATAACCCAGACTTGGTCGCATCAAGCGAAAGCCGCTTTTTAGGCAGCGCTGAATAAAGCGACACAATAGAAATTAACTAAGCACAACCGAGGTAATGAAATGAAAGCAGCACAAGATGAACAAGCTAAAAAACCATGGTTCAAACAGCCGTGGCTTTGGTTTGTCCTGAGCGTACCTATTGCTTCGGTTATACTCAGCAGCATTATGGTAACTGTTGCTGTTGTTGGTCGTGACACTCTGGTTAGCGACAACTATTACAAGGATGGCATGGGTATAAACCAGACGATTGAACAAGATAATATGGCGGATGACCTCGGCTTGAAACCAACCTTAGAAATTGTTGATCAAGCCATCATTATTGAGCTAGTCGGTGACAAGTATCACCCTACTCTCCAACAACAAGCCTTTTTAACCTTGAAGATTCTACACCCAACCGTGGGAGACCAAGATCAAGTTATCAAGCTTCTGCCGACACCATCAGGCCAGTTTGTTGGAGATTTAACATCACCAGTTGATGGCCGTCGATATGTCGACCTCTATGCCTTTGACGAAAGCTGGCGGATTAGAGAAGAAGTCACCTTCCCGACAGGAAAAGTAACGCTTAATATAGGTGGCACCGAAAATAACGAGACTGCTAGCAAGTCGCAGGACTAGGTTGGCAACACATGTGCAAGACTTGCTACCACTGCAATGAAGAGATTCCAAAAGGCTTTAGCGCAAAGATTGAGATTGGCGGAGAACAACAATCGTTTTGTTGTTATGGTTGTTTAGCGATCGCAGAAACCATTGTCTCTGGTGGTCTCGATAACTTCTATCAACACCGCACTGAAGCCTCATTAAAGCCCGACGACTTCACCGACGCACAACGCGATGAACTACTTCTTTATGATGACCCGGCGCTACAAACTGACTTTGTTACGGTAGATGGCAAACAGTCTGATGCTGCACTTAGTATCTCAGGAATTACCTGTGCCGCTTGTATTTGGCTCTTAGAGCGCGAAATCAGCTCACTTCCCGGCCTGATAAATCTATCAATCAATCATACGACTCACAAAGCGCTACTTAGCTGGAACAATGAACAGATCAAGCTAAGCAAAATCCTGATTAAAATACGCAAGCTAGGCTACAAAGCCTTCCCCTATCAGGAAGACAAAGCGAGACAACTTGCCGAGAAAGAGAAACGCAGCGCAATGTTTCGTATCGCTGTCGCTGGTATAGCGGCGATGCAAAACATGATGTTTTCAGTCCCCTTGTATCTAGGCATCTATAGCGGTATCGATGCCGAGTTTATCTCCTTCTTTCGATGGGTCAGCATGTTAATGTGCATACCCGTTGTGTGCTTTTCAGCGCTACCATTTTTTCGAGCGGCCTTACGTGACTTGCAAACACGTCATTTAACGATGGACATCCCTGTATCGCTCGCTATCCTGACCGCGTTTTTTGCCAGTGCTTTCCTGACGATAAACAGCGAAGCAAGCATTGAGACCGATGTCTATTTCGACTCAGTTGCGATGTTTACCTTCTTCCTATTGCTTGGCCGGTTTATGGAAATGCAAACTCGCCATAAGCACCTGAACAGCGATGCCGAAATGGGTAAACTATTGCCTACAACAGCGATCATTAGAACCGAAGATGGCGAAAAAAGTAAACCTGCTCACCAGCTTGAAATTGGAGAGGTACTAGTGGTTAGACAGGGCCAAGTATTTCCTGCCGATGGCGTGGTTATTGAAGGTGTCTCCAAAGTCGACGAGTCAGCCCTCACAGGAGAGTTTCTCCCCATTGAAAAAGCGCTTGGGGCTCAGGTAAGTGGTGGCACCGCTAATGTCGAAAATACCTTATTCGTTCGCATTACCGCTACTCCCAAAGAGAGCCGTGTCGCAGCGATTATTAAGCTCCTTGATAAAGCAGCAAGTGAGAAGCCCAAAACCGTATTAATGGCAGATAAAATTGCCAGCCACTTTGTAGCAGGTGTGCTATTCGCGGCTTGCGTCGTTGGTCTCTACTGGTACTTTAATAACCCCGACGAAGTATTCACCATTGTTTTATCTGTTTTGGTTGTTACCTGCCCTTGCGCTTTATCTCTGGCAACACCAACTGCAATGACCAGTGCCAACACATTCCTTCGCAGCAAAGGCTTCTTAATCACCAAATCTCATGCGCAAGAAGCCATGAACCAGATTACCGATATTGTTTTTGATAAAACAGGGACACTAACCAAAGGTGAACTCAGCATTTCTGGTGTGAAGCTTTTTAGTCACTGCGGAGAAAGTAAAGCGCTTGAAATCGCTGCCGCACTAGAACACCACTCCAGCCACCCGATCGCCAAGCCTTTT
>NZ_LWGE01000463.1:0-387 GCF_001635315.1 Oleiphilus sp. HI0123 | reverse complement strand
GAAGGCTCGGCAGGAGCATTCGCTGCAGCTTTGACCGTATTCATTTTTGAAATTGTAGCTTGAGGGTCATTGGGAATAGGCGATATATCGATTGAAACCTCCCCTCCCACAGCATAACGATTTCCATCAGGGCCAGACTGATAAGTAAATGATGCGGCACCAGCATATTGACCGCCCACCGCTTTATGGGCCTGCTCATGTGCTCTCACTTCCTGATCTCTTGCTCTAAGCTCCGCTATCTGTTCCTCAATAATCGCTTCTTGTTGCTCTTCTATACGGCGTTCACCGGCACTTTCTGTTGAACTTCGCTCAACACTCTGCTGGTCGCCATTCTGAGTTCGCACCTCATCTTCAAGGTCGGAGTCATCACTCCCAACTGTACGACCA
>NZ_LWGE01000462.1:0-691 GCF_001635315.1 Oleiphilus sp. HI0123 | reverse complement strand
AAGAAGGTAGAGGCGAGCTTGAAGTTGTCGGTGCCTGGTATATATGTGATTCAGGCGGGTAAGAAAAAGATAGCAAAAGTCTCGTTAAAATAGCGTTACAAACTAATTTATAAAAAGTTTGATAAAGGTGTTGACCTAAAGAATCAGCTCTATATAATGCGCACCTCCTTAAGACGAACCGCTTCGAAAGCGGCGAAGTTTGAAGGAGATAGAAGATGAATTAAGTGATTAAATCAGTAATTTATCTTCGCTTGTTAAAGGTTTTGGTTTTCGGTTTTGAATTTAAATTTCTTCGAAAACAAATTAAAAAAATCGTTGACAAGCAAATGAGACGCTGTAGAATACGCGCCTCGCTTGAGGGATCTCAAGCAAGCTCTTTAAAAAATTAACCAAGCAATTCGTGTGGGCGCTGACTGAGATGATTTCACGATAAAGCACTCTGATCTAACTTGTTAGAGAGGATGTTGCTTAAGAAATTATCAAGTCAACGACCTGTACAATTTATTTGAACAGTAAGTAACTTGAGCAAGTATATGAAGCTTTTGCTTCGACTAGATTGAACTGAAGAGTTTGATCATGGCTCAGATTGAACGCTGGCGGCAGGCTTAACACATGCAAGTCGAGCGGTAACAGAGATAGCTTGCTATCTGCTGACGAGCGGCGGACGGGTGAGTAACGCGTAGAAAACTGC
>NZ_LWGE01000461.1:0-317 GCF_001635315.1 Oleiphilus sp. HI0123 | reverse complement strand
CTTATAACTTACACATATAACTAATTTGCTTTGGTAACTACTTTGCATAAGCCGATTCATAAAGGTCTGACATTTCTTTCAACTCTCGCGATAACTTCGCCAGTGTTAGCTGCGGTATCGGTTGAGGATACTGAAAGCTCGACAATGCTATTGAAACTCATGGCAAGTGCAGGACTGGCAGCATTGTTTGGGACACTGTGCTTCATTTTGTTCCGTCTTAATGCCCGGCTAAAAAACAACGTAAAGTCGCATGAAGCTACCGAACAACTCATGTCGAAACTAAGTAGCGCGGTAACAAATAGTGGTTCCAGTATTGT
>NZ_LWGE01000460.1:0-778 GCF_001635315.1 Oleiphilus sp. HI0123 | reverse complement strand
AAAAGAAAGCGGTTATGACAGCACTTTGTCTATGGCTCGGCATCTTAATTGGCTATCAGCTTTATTTCTTTCCAGAAGCCTTGCAGGCTTACCAGTTACGCCCCTAAACGCAGAGCCGTCTGATCAAGACTCAAGATTTATACGGCCTAAGTAACCATATCAGAAATTTGACGAGAGATTGCTTGCAGACGCTGAAGCGGGTCGCTCATTTCATAAAGATGCTGTTTCTGTTTATTGCCTAGCGGCAGTAACTCAGTCAAGCGCCAGCCTACTTGGCGCCCATCTTCATAATCAATATCCATATTCAAATCGCGAACAAAGGGGTGTTTGACCAGAGCCTGCAGTACCACACGCAGCTCATCAAACTCCTCGGGCAAGTCAATATGCTGCTCTTCACCAATAGCCTCAAGCTCGGCATACCAGACGCCATTTTCACGTTCTTCAAGTGAGGATAGTTTGACTTGTTCCAGACCTTCAACCGTCAGATTTAACACCCCGGTACTAGGCGTCTTGCCAAAATCTACAATTTGAACACGCGTGCCAAGTTCATAGAACTGCCCTTCTCGCACGTGTTCAGTCGGTGCATTTTCACTGCACATCAACACTGCCACAAAGCCTTCGCCTTGCTTCATCGAATCAGCAATCATATCTAAATAGTGCGGCTCAAAAATCTGCAAAGGAATACGACCTTGCGGACAGACAATAGCATTGAGCGGTAACAGCGGCAGTTTCATAGTTTATTCAGGTATTCACGGTTGGCTTTTAAGTAAGCATAGAC
>NZ_LWGE01000459.1:0-221 GCF_001635315.1 Oleiphilus sp. HI0123 | reverse complement strand
AACCAAGGTGGTACACCAGATGGTCAAGGTGGAATGGCATTCAACACAGCTAAGTTTCCTTACTCTTTGACTTATCCAACTGCTTTCCGTTTGAAAGGTTCTAAACAAGTTGAACCAACTGTTCAATCAAATGGATTTGTTAAAAATGAACGTGGTACATTTACCGTTACTGTTGACAAATTGAACGTGCGTAATGCACCTTCAACCTCATCAGGTGTTGT
>NZ_LWGE01000458.1:0-433 GCF_001635315.1 Oleiphilus sp. HI0123 | reverse complement strand
CCGACGACGAGGCCGTTGCCGAACCCGCGATAGAGCGCAGCGGCGGGCTGAAGTGAGACGGAGACGCGGACGAAGTCGGCGACGTTGAGGCCAGCAGCCATAGCAAAGCGCCGTCGACCGGCGTCCCTGGTAGGTGGATCGGGATTGGTGGAGAGCGTCAAGCGCCGGGAGGCGGGACGGTGCTCAGCGGGTCGGTAATAGCGCCCGAGCCGTTCACGCCAGTGAGCTTGCCGGACAGCACAGCGACGTTGCGAATTTCGTATCGGCGCTCAATCGCCTGTACGAAGCGTATCGGCAGGTCGGCTCGGCGGCGGTTTGAGCTATTGACGATGTCGGGCACGCGCCGGATCGTGTCGGACGAGAGAAAGTTGAGCCCCTGCCCTCTCATCGCCTCGCGGTTCTGAGGCACACAGAGGGCGTCAGAGGCGAGATT
>NZ_LWGE01000457.1:0-254 GCF_001635315.1 Oleiphilus sp. HI0123 | reverse complement strand
ATCTATGTCCATGATGGTTCAACTCTTAAAGCTACTATCACACCAGATAAAAGTTCGATTAGTGGAGATCGTGGAGTACTAATTGGTATTCACTCAATAGCATCAGACAATACTGATATTGAAGGTTTTGACGGTAGCTACGCAGCTGTTGTAAAATTTGGTTATTCATTTATTAGAGATGTAATTCTTAAATAAAAAAAATTTAAAAAAGTTGAGCAAAAATGCTTGACTTTTTATTTTTTCCATGTTATACT
>NZ_LWGE01000456.1:0-13668 GCF_001635315.1 Oleiphilus sp. HI0123 | reverse complement strand
GTCGAATCAAGCGACCTAAGCGGAAATCAAGTTCATAGCAACGTTTCTTCTTTTACGACCCAATCGCAAAGTGTCTCTAATGGTTTTGAAATTATTTCACAGCCTGTTATTGAGCGTTTGACGGGTAACAGCATCACTTTAAGTTGGAAAACGAATCGATACTCAGATAGCCGTCTAATTTGCGAATCGGTGAACGGGATTAGCGAGGTAAATAAAACAGAATTAAGCAAAAACCATCTTCTTACTCTAATTGGATTAGAGTTTAATACTGCATATCGCTGTGTGGTTTATTCGACGGACATAGAAGGTTTTATTGCTAGCAAAGTGATTGGTGCTTTAAGTACAGAATTTGTAGATTCAACCCCGCCAAACTGTATAACACCACCTACAGCCCAAGCATTTGTTAATTTTGCCGAAGTCACTTGGGAAAGCAGTGAGCTAGCAGTAATAAGCCTTAACTACAGGGAAAAAGGAGCAAGTACTTGGAGTCAGCAGGCGAATTCAGAATTAAGAGAGACGGGACTAGAATTACTGAACGGGCTATTACCTGACACCAATTATGAGTATCAAATAAGTTTGACTGATGTTGTAGGTAATAGTGCTGATTGCGCTATAGCGGAGTTTAACTCTGGAACTGAAGCTAGTGCACCTGAGCTCCCTGCCCCCTTATTTACAATTCAGCCTTTCGTTAGTGATGTTAGCGCGTCTAGCGCAATCGTCAACTGGTCAACAGAAAAGGCATCAACAGGTCAAGTTCGTTATGGCCTCACGTCTGACGAAATGAACCAGCTTGAATCCGATTTCAACTTTACCGCCGCTCACGCTATCGCGCTTAATAACTTGCAAGCAGAAACAACTTACTTTCTTCAGGTAGATGCTTTCAATTCTGAAGGTGAGCAAAGTATTAGTGAGACGATAAGTTTTACAACGGAGTCAAACCCAACAACCGAGCTAATACCGCCGAAAATTATTTCGGGTCCATTCGTAAAAAACATAAGTGACGTATCTGCAGTCGTAGAGTGGGTGACGGATAAGGAATCCGATAGCACGGTCGTAATTAGCGGAGGTGATACATTTTCCCGCCAAGATCTAACGACTAATCATTCTGTAGTATTAAGCGGCTTATCAGCTGATACTGCCTACGAGACGCTTGTATTTTCAATTGATGATAATGGCTTAAGTTCTGAGCAAGTGCCAGCTAACTTTAGAACATCCCCCTTACCCGATTCCGATTTACCATTTTTTGTCACCGGACCAACTATTAGCTCAATAGACTATGACAAATTTACCGTATCATTTTGCGCTGATGAGCCGGTAACAGCTCTTGTTACTGTCGTCACCGTCGGCACGGAAGACAGCAGCGATTTTCCCCTTGATAGTGCCGCTACTTGTCACCAACTTGTTGTACCTAGCCTTACACCGCGTACGCAGTATTCAGTTGTTGTTGCTATCTCCGATATTGCTGGAAATGGGCCTGTATTAAGCTCACCACAAACGGTAACCACACTATTTGAACTTGATATTTCTGCACCTGAAATAACTGGACCCATCGTAAGTGACATAAGCCAAACGACCGCAATCGTTCGCTGGACGACTAACGAAGCAGCAGATAGTGGTGTTTCCTATACGGACGGGAATAGCACTAATACGCTTCAAAGCGAGCCCTTGGTTCGTTCGCATGAAATGTATTTAAGTGGTCTAGATGCTAATACTACTTATGTCTTAAGGGCGTCTTCCACTGATGCAGCCGGGAACGGGCCGAGCATTTCCGCGCCTGTTGAATTTACTACTTTAGCTTTGCCTGACACGACAGCACCTCAAATTATCGCAGGGCCTATTGTTGAAAATATTACAGTTAGCAGCGCAGACATACTTTGGTCAACTACCGAGTCTTCATCTCGTACGGTTCGTCTGGGGCTAAGCGAAGAGTCCCTAGATCAGACTTTTACTCTAAATGGATTTTCTACTGAACACAGCGTTCCTGTTTTCAACCTTGCTGCCGACACCCGATATTACTTTAGGGTCGAGTCTTCAGATCTTTCTGATAATACCGTTACCAGTAATGTGCTTTCATTTAAAACCTTATTACCCGGTGTTGCGCCCGTTACACTAGAAATTGTAGCAGAGCCAGTCATAGAAAATGCCAGTACTGATTCGCTGACTGTTAGCTGGAAAACAAATCTTGATGCTGATAGCCGGTTAGTCTGTGAGGCTGAGCAAGCTGTTAGCGAGTTTGAGCAAGCAACAACATTCTCCAGCTCTTCGCAAATTGCACCCTACTTTGCTGCTGCGCCAACCCGGTCAATTGAAGAACAATACATCGTTTTACTAAAAGAGCCCGAAAACGCAACGCAGAGCTCAAGCAGAAATCGCAGCATATACTCCCCTTCACCGATCAGCCCGCAGTTTTTCGGGCTCTCTAAAAACCAATCTCCTGAGCAGCGTAAGGCATCAGTTCAGGCATTGGCTACTGATATATCTAACAAAGTCAAAGCGAAGGCGGTGCGCCAATACTCCAGTTCAGTTCCTGGTTTTGTGCTAAAAATAAAAGCTGAAGAATTACAGAATCTTCGCAACGACCCTCGCGTACTTTTGATAGAGCAAGATCAGGTAATGAGTGCTAGCGTAACGCAAAACAGTGCGACATGGGGCCTTGACCGAATCGATCAAACTGCTTTGCCGCTTGATACCACCTATAGCTATGAGCTAGATGGTAGTGGTGTAAATGCCTATATCATCGACACGGGTATACTTACTTCGCATAGTGATTATGCAGGTCGAGCTACAAGTGGTTGGGATTTCATTGATAATGACGCAGACGCTTCTGACTGTAATGGCCATGGTACTCACGTTGCTGGAACCGTTGGTGGCAACACTTGGGGTGTTGCAAAAAATGTAAATATGACAGCGATTAGAGTACTTGATTGTAATGGTTCAGGAACAGCTTCGGGCGTAATTGCAGGTATTGATTGGGTAGCAGCAAATGCTAAATTTCCTGCTGTAGCAAACATGAGTCTTGGTGGCGGAAATTCAGCGGCACTAGATGCTGCAGTAAACCGGGCGATTGATGCTGGAATTACTTTTGCTGTAGCGGCGGGTAATTCAAATATAAATGCTTGTTCCGGGTCGCCAAATAAAGTACCTGCTGCGATCACAGTTGCGTCGTCAACTCGATATGATAGCCGCTCAAGCTTCTCAAATTGGGGAGCATGTATTGATATATTCGCGCCAGGCTCAGATATTACGTCGACTTGGAGCAATGGCGGTACCAATACTATTAGTGGTACCTCAATGGCAACACCACATGTTGCCGGAGCGATAGCACTCTATTTGCAGGCTCACCCAGATGCTTCGCCGGCTGAAGTAGCTTCGAGTATGACTGGATATGCTTCAACAGGTTTGATCAGTCGCTTAAATGGTTCACCAAACCTTCTACTTAATATAGCTTTCGATGGTGAGACTGAGCTGCCAAGCCCTCCTCCAACGCCACCGCTTGAAAAAGTCACTTATGAAATAAGCGATCCGCAGAGAGTCAAGCACCATTTGTTAACCTTAACGGGCTTAGCTGCTAATACGACTTATTCTTGTAATGTTTATTCTTCGGATATCACAGGCGATACAGTTAGTGCGCCGCTAAGAGGCTCAACGGCAGCTGTACCAGATACAGAAGCCCCAGAATGTGTCGGTGAACCCTCCGCAACGGGCTATGTCGATTCGGCACAACTTACTTGGTCTTCAAGTGAGCTGACTACCGCATTGCTTAATTACCGCCCCGTTGGCGCGGCTGACTGGTTAGAAAGTGGCACAATCAATTTATCTACACAAGATTCTCTGCTACTTACAGGCTTGACTCCCGAAACGGAGTACGAACAACAAATCACTTTAACTGATGTGGCGGGTAATAGTGCTCAATGCCCGTTAGGATATTTTGAAACTATCGCACCAGGAACGATTCCAGACGCGGTATTTAGCTTGCAGCCCGTTGTAAGTAATATCAGCGAGCATAGTGCTACGGTCAGCTGGAGTACCGTCCAACCATCTACTGGCAATGTCCGCTATGGTGAGGCCGACAGTGATTTAACTAAACTTCGTTCAGATAATCGTAGCCTCAGCAATCACAGCCTGGAGCTTTTGAATCTCGAAGCTAATACCATGCATTACTTGCAGGTTGATGCATTTAATATCCTTGGTGAGAAAACTAGTAGTGAGATTGTTAGCTTTACAACGCTTCATTTCGATAATGACTTTGATAATGACGGTGTAAGTAATGATGTGGATAACTGCCTGTTTACGCCAAACCCAGACCAAATCGACAGTGATAATGACGGTGCCGGGGATGCTTGTGACCCGCCTGTATTGGTCGACAATGACTTCGACAACGATGGAATACTGAATGATGTTGATAATTGCCCGACCACGCCGAACGCTGATCAAGCTGATAGCGACAACGATGGTTTGGGTGACGCCTGCGATGCGCCGAATAATAATGACAATGACTTCGATAATGATGGCGTACTTGACGACAACGATAACTGTCCATTGGTTCCAAATGCTGATCAAGCTGATAGCGACAATAACGGTATTGGCGATGCTTGTGACGCCCCCTTAGTATCTGACGATGATTATGATAACGACGGCATACTGAATGATGTTGATAATTGTCCGTTAATTCCAAACACTAACCAGCTTGATAGTGATAATGATGGAGTTGGTGATGTTTGCGATACCCCGGCCCTAGCTGATTACGACAGGGACGGTATTCCAGATGAAAGCGATAACTGCCCTTTGATTCCGAATAACGATCAGGCTGATCGTGATAGCAATGGTGTTGGCGATGCTTGTGATGTTCCGCTTATCTCAGACGACGATTATGACAATGACGGTGTACTTGACGGAGTCGATAACTGCCCATTAACACCTAACCCGGATCAAATTGATAGTGATAACGACGGGATTGGTGATGCCTGTGATGCGCCTATCGTTATCGAAAATGACTTCGATAACGATGGAATACTTGACGAAAATGACAATTGTCCACTAATACCCAATGCAGATCAGAGTGATCGTGACGCTAATGGTATTGGCGATGCATGTGATGTCCCCGAAATTATTTCACCACCGCCACCGGAATTAGTTGGTATTAGCTTAAGTGGTGTAGTTAATGGTGAGGGAAGCCCCGTTGGAGGAGCCGAAGTAGCAATCTATAATAGTCAGAAACAATATCTGAGTTCTGTGGCTACATCGTCGGACGGTGCGTACTTATTTGAAAATATGAGTGCTGGCGATTATTTCATTGGTGTTACTCCGCCATCAGAAAGTGGCCTCAGCAATCCTACCCTGCAGGAAATAAGTATTGCTGGTCGCGACGTCGTTCACTTGATTACATTGATAGGTGACGCACTGACCTTATCTGGTTACCTAAAAGATAGTCAGGGGCGCGTGATCGATAAGGTTCAAGTAAGCTTGCATCAGCAGAGCACTGGTAACCAGGTGGGCAATAAAGTACTCACTGATACACAGGGTTATTTTGAATTTGCAGTATCGCCGGGCAACTATAAGCTAAGACCTTTACTCGATGTGTTTAACTCAGCTAGCGTTTCGGCAGTTCCTGCTTATCCAGTACCCGATTACGCGGCAATTTTTCATGAGCCGCAGAATATTCAGGTTAGCGCGAATACTTCTCTCGATATTACGCTGCCACTTGCTTTGCTTTCCGGTAAGACTGTGGATGCCTTTGGCAACGCAGTGCCTGGCGTTGCGCTAACAATTCAACATCAATTCTCTACGACGACTCAGGACTACTATCTCGAAAACTATGCGACAGACTCCTTAAGCAATGCGATATCTGACGATAATGGCGACTTTGAATTCGCGATTTTCACTGATCAGCCAGTCGACATTATGCTTACGCCTCCGGGAGCGCGCAACGACCTAGCTGTGACAAGTATCCAGGATTTCAGTATCAGTGAAGATACACGTCAAAACTTCACTTTAGTCGAAGGTGTATCGCTTTCAGGTGTCTTGCAGGACACGCAGGGTCGACCTATAGACAATACTAAACTCAGCTTGCACCTCCAGGAAAATGACGCCCAAGTTGGCGGCGCTGTTTATACAGACGAAAATGGTACTTATCAATTTCAGGTTGAGGCAGGCACCTACAAAATTAAGCCTCATTTGAACCCTTTTGGTCGTGGCGAAGATTCAAGACCAGCCTATCCCTTACCTGATTTTGCAACGGTGTTGTTTGCAGAAGAAAATATTGTTGTTGAGTCTGCTACGGTTCAAGATGTGATCTTGCCAATGGCCATTTTGAGTGGAACCGTTAGCGACAAAAATGGCGCACCAGTTGCCGCTACGCGCGTGACAATTAGCCATATCGCGTATCAGCAAAATGGAAACAGTGACAAAGGTTTCTATCTGGAGAGTCAGGGCAAGTCGCCTGCGACACATGCTTTGAGTGACGCAAACGGTGAGTTTTCAATAGCGCTGTTTACTAACCAAAGTACCGATATTAATTTTGTGCCGCCGCTAGGCAATCAGCTTGTTAGTAGTACGCTAATTAGTGATTATGTCATTGCGCAGGATACAGCTGATTCTTTCGTTTTAGCGCAGCCTTTCACTTTATCTGGCTACCTGTTAGATGAGCAGGGCAACCCGATAGACCATACAATGATTACCGCACATAATCAGAGTAATCGTCAACTTGCTGACACACCCGTTCTCACCGACAGCGAAGGTTATTTCGAGTTTAAAGTTTCCTTTGGAAACTATCAGTTAAGGCCTTACTTACAGACCCAGAATCAAGTTGATGACGAGGGTGTTGTTACGGCTTACCCTGTACCCGATTATGCTGCAGTTTATTACGCTGCCAGAAATATTAGTGTTTTCGCTAATACCTCAGTTGATGTAACGATTCCAATGTCAGTATTAAGTGGAAAAGCACTCGATGCCAACGGCGTCGCTGTTCCGGGTGTTAAATTGCGAGTAGATCATGCATATACGCGTGATTCGATCAGCTACTACATGGAAAATACTGGTGATGGCATCAACAGTAATGCGATCAGTGACAGTAATGGTGAGTTTGCATTCGGCTTATTTACAAATCAAGAAACTGGCATATCAGTTAATCCTCCAGAAAGTTCAGGGTTCGCTATCACCAATGTTAGCCATACTATTACCCAGGAAACCAGTGAAGATATCTGGCTAATTCATAGTGATTTTGCAGTACCAACAATTATTGCTGGTCCTTATGTTAAGCATATCACCGACTCAAGCGCTGTTATCGAATGGACAAGTGATAAACCTGGCTCAAGCATTGTAGATTTATCAAACGGCTTACGTTATCAATCAGACACACTAAGCACTGAGCATAGCGTCGTCGTGACAGGGTTGGGCCCCGAGACTCTTTATCAGGCAGATGTCCATTCATTAGATAAAGATGACAGGGCCTCTGAAACACTAAGTACCAGTTTTACAACGCTTGCTGTACCGGATTATCGGGCACCCCTGATACTAGAAGGCCCTTATGCATCAAATATAACGCATGAGCAATTTACCTTATCTTTGTGTGCAGATGAGCCGGTTAGAGGCTCGATATATGTTGATGATCAACACTTCACTCTTTCGGATTTAGCGATTTGCCATCAAATTCTTATCGAAAGTTTGAGTCCGAATACTGCGTACACAGTTATTGCTGAAGTAAGTGATGAGCAAGCTAACGGCCCTACAACAAGTCAGGCAATGACTGTCACCACCCTGCCCGCCCCCGACATCAGCGCTCCGAACATCTTACTGATGCCAATGGTTATTGACATTTCCGATACCAGTGCGACAGTTATCTGGACGACGGATGAAGCATCAACAAGTGGTGTATCTTATAACGATGGCAGCCAATACCATGTGGTAAGTGATCAACGTTTTGTCTTAGAGCACTCAATGCCTTTGGCAGATCTTTTACCTGAAACAGAATATACCTTAACGGTATCTTCCACAGACAGGCATGGAAACGGCCCGACTATCAGCACGCCGATAACCTTTACAACCCTGGCCTCACCAGACACCATGGCACCCATTATTATCGGCAGCCCATTAATACTGAATATTACACATCAAAGCGTCGTCATTCGCTGGAAAACTAGTGAGCCTGCAACGACTCGTCTAGTAATCGGTACTTCGATAGATGAACTTGAGCAAATTGAAAGTAAAAACGGTTTAAGGGCTTCGCATACTTTGCCAGTGACCGGCTTACAGCCTGATACATTTTATTACTTCCAAGTTCAGACCGCTGATGCGCAAGGTAATCTTGCAATGAGTGAGGTTATGTCCTTCCGCAGTAAAGTTAGAGGCCATCAAGGCGATCCTCACTTTATGTCGGAAGTGGAGGTTCTCGAACTTAGCGGTGCCACGCTGAGTGTCTACTGGGAAACCGATGTAAACGCTGATGCGCGATTGGTATGTACAAGCGCCGCCGCGACGCTTGAAGTGCACGTATCTAAACCAACTAAGAAACACACGCTTACTTTGACCACTTTAGTGGAAGGTAATAGCTATACTTGTACGGCATATTCCACTGATCATCACGGATATACAGCAAGCAAGCAAATTAATACGCTTATCGAAGTTGCCTCTAGTAAGCTAAGAAGTATTTCAACAAGTTCAGACAACACTGCGCCAATTCTGACCGCAACACCGGTTCTTGAAAGTTTCGGTGAGCTTGCAAGCTTAAGCTTAGTAAGTGATGAATTGTCGGTTGTATTTGTAGAATATAGACCTGAAGGTTCTGCTGATTGGCAAGCAGCGGGCTCACAATCCGAGAAGCTGGCACACTTTATTCTTCTTCAAGAGCTAATCCCCAATAGCAGCTATGAGCTACGATATGTGTTGGCTGACATTGTGGGCAACCAAACATCTTTCCAAACAATTTCTTTTAACTCCGGTAGCTTGATCGATCTACCCTTGCCTGCTTTCAGCTCGCAGCCGGACGCAAGCTTTATTTCAACAAACACAGCGCTTGTTGAATGGGCTAATACCGATCAAGCAATTGGCCAGGTAAGCTTTGGTACGGCGATTGATGACTTATCTTACAAAGAAGCCAATATAGATAGTGGACTGAGTCACCAAGTGAATCTTGTGAACCTTGATCCTGCGACTCATTATTATGTTCGTGTAGACGCTTATAATTTACTTGGCGAAATGGTTAGCAGTGACACCCTTAGTTTTGTTACGTCTGCTACAAGCGATAATGCAGACAGTGATAATGACGGCTTGCCGGATGTATGGGAGATCCAGTTCGGCTTGGACCCACAAGATGCCAGCGATGCATTTATTGACCAAGACAACGATGGTTTGAGCAACCGAGAGGAATTCGCTGCGCAAACTGACCCTAATAGCGCTGATAGCGATGTGGATGGTATTCCAGATGGTTGGGAGTTTGATCACAACCTCAACCCAAATGATGCAGCAGATGCTAGCCTTGATACTAACAATGACGGCATAACGAATTTGGATGAATTCCTTAGTGCGGCAGATACTGAGGCGCCGGTGATTGATT
Source organism: Oleiphilus sp. HI0123 (assembly GCF_001635315.1). Taxonomy (NCBI): domain Bacteria; kingdom Pseudomonadati; phylum Pseudomonadota; class Gammaproteobacteria; order Oceanospirillales; family Oleiphilaceae; genus Oleiphilus; species Oleiphilus sp. HI0123. The sequence continues at coordinate 4,118 of NZ_LWGE01000456.1, read as the reverse complement.
TGGTTTCTGAAATTACGTTGGCGTCTAATGGGCCATTAACTGCAGTGCCAATGAGTAATATTAGTGCAAGCGATAATGTTGATGGAAGTGTCGCGCTTATTAATTTAGATGAGACCCACCTACCACCGGGGCATCACATAGTTAACTGGCTCGCAGAAGACTCGGCCGGTAATAGAACAATTGCCAGCCAGTCTATACAGATAATACCGCAACTTTTGTTAAGCAAAGCTCAGGTCACAAGTGAAAACAATCGTGTTTCAGTTAACTTGAGCTTATCTGGGGAGGCACCAGTTTACCCTGTGCTTGTTCCTTACAGTCTTGGTGGTACAGCTAACGAAAATGATTACGACTTACTTACTAGCTCAAATGTCACCGAGCAGTCCACTAAGGTCAGCGGTGTCGTCATTTTTGACGAAGGCATGACTGCCGAGCTAGTACTAGAAGTCTTAGATGACCAAATTGTTGAAAGTGATGAGCAGCTTATCGTTACATTTAATGATCCGGTCAATGCGGTGATAGGTGCGAACGAGCAGCATCAGATCACGATTACAGAATCGAATATTGCCCCTAGATTAAACGTGACCGCAGAGCAAAATGGTTTGGCGCTTACAACGCTCAGTTCAGGTGAAGGCTTGGTGACTATTCATGCGCTTGTTGATGATTTAAATTCGGCTGACTCACACTCATTTGACTGGAGTAAAACCGACAACCAGCTAGTAGACCTTGACGGCGACTCAAGAACGCTTACCTTTGATCCGGTCAATTTAAGTACAGGCGTATATATCGCCGAAGTGAGTGTTACAGACAACGGTACGCCAAGTAAAGCTTCAAATGCACGTATAAATCTTAGAGTGATTGATACCTATCTTACATTGTCGGCAAATGACGATTCTGATGGTGATGGAGTCAATGATTTCGTCGAGGGGCGACTAGATTCCGACTATGATGGTATCGCTGACTACCTTGATTTTATTGACGGTTCAGCTTTGTTGCAGCACCGAGTAGGCAGTGACGATGAATATCGCTACCTAATGCAGGTTGAATATGGAGCGTCTCTATCCTTAGGCACAGCCGCTATGACGGACCCTAATGGCGGCGCATTACTCAGTGCGTTAAATCTGGGGGATATGGGATTAGAAACTGATGCTGAATTCGACTATGCCAGCGGCCTATTTGATTTCGAAATTCATAATGTGTTGCCAGTTGGAAGTAGTATTCAACTCGTTATTCCGCTTATAGAACCGATTCCTGAAGAAGCAGTGTATCGTAAATTAGATCCAATATACGGCTGGCAGAACTTTGAACTTGATAGCAATAACCAACTATATTCAAGTGCAGGAGAGCCAGGCATTTGCCCTTCTCCTGGAAGTACTGCTTATCAACCAGGCTTAACGCAAGGCCACAACTGTCTAATGATGCTAATAGAAGATGGCGGTGCCAACGATGCAGATGGCCAGGCTAATGGTACTGTGCTTGATCCAGGGGGCGTTGCCAGCTTAGTTTCTGAACCAGTAACTGAACCCACTACGAGCAAGGGTGGCAGTGGTGGCGGTTCAGTCTTCTGGATGCTGTGGCTTGTAGCGTTGCTTGGTTTAAAGCGAATTACACTAAGAGAGCGCCTTTAATTGAGTTTTATATCTTACGTACCAGAAAACCTGGTGCGTAAGATAAACGGGTATTTAATTCCCTCTATGACCCGCAGTGACGCTGTTTAGTGGGTTACGTAATCCTTAAATGTCGCTGGCTCGGCCAGAGATAGCGCTGAGCATTTCTTCTGCCTCGTCATAAGACATGTACTTTGCAACGGCGTAGGTTGAGTTAGCTTCTTTAAAAGCACCCTGAATAATTTCAGAAAAATCTGAGCGTTTTATTTGAGGTATCGTGTTCTCGATATTTAGCGTAGAAATCAAATTTTTGACTTCACTAATAAACGCTTCAGCTAGCACTGTATCATTATCATTTCTGCTGCCGAGACCCAGGCATTGTGCAAGTTCAGCCAAGCGTGTCGTGCTCGCAGCTTTAGTGAATTCAAGCACATAAGGCAGAACTTTTGCATTGGATTCGCCATGGGGTAGTTTGTACTTAGCACCTAATTGGTGGGCAAAAGCATGCACATACCCTAATCCGGCGATATTTATCGTTAAGCCTCCGTAGTACGAAGCCAGCGCCATCTTCTCTCGTGCTTTAGCATTGTTGCCACGTTTGTATACCTTCGGTAGGTTTTCAAAAATCATTTGAATACCTGAACGAGAATAATAGTCAGACTCTTCGTTTGCCATGCCGCTTAAATAAGATTCGACAAGGTGGGTTAAGGCATCCATCCCGGTTGCTGCAGTAATAGCAGGAGGAAGGCCCTTCATTAAATCAGGGTCTAGTGCCGCTACTAAAGGAACTATTTTTGTATCAATAACAAGTTCTTTTTTGTGGGTAATGCTGTCAGAAATAACGGCACCAATGGTTGCCTCAGAGCCAGTACCCGCAGTGGTGGGAATTGCAAAGAAAGGCGCAGAAGGTTTCTTGCCCTTTAAAATGCCAACCAGATCTCGAGGGCTCACTTCGTTACTTGCAGCTAAAGCAATAACTTTAGCAGCATCAATTGAAGAGCCACCACCAATAGCCATTACAGAATCACAGTTTTGCTGTCGATACTTACGGAGGCCACTTTCAACTACTGTGAAGGTAGGGTCAGGCTCTACTTCGGTAAATAGTGAATACTTCATCCCAGAAAGATTTAACTGTTCAAGTACTGGGTCGAGAAGGCCCGTATCGTAAAGTGCCTGGTCAGTAACAATCAAAAGTTTATTGAGGCCAAACTGAGAAACCGATTCACAAAGGTTGATTGATGCACCTTTGCTCATAAAGATCGTCGGTTTTGGAATGTTAAGTAAATAGGTAACGGCCTTAAGACCCGTTACATATCCCTTGCCTACTAATTGATTCTTGAAACGGGAGAGCTTCAATGTGTTGACAATTTTGGATTCCAATTCGTCGATTACCTTTGGCACTTTTATCGTCATACTTGCACTCCTTAAGGTTATTTTTGTTTTTGAAGCTTGCCGTAATTACGCGCTTATTACTAAAACTTTATTTGACTAGCTCGCTAATGTTAATTTTTACTTGTTGCTCGGAACCTAACTCAACCAGTTCAGCTCGGCCTTCAAAATCGCCACTTGCTGCGCTAACTTGACCCGACTTGGAAACACGCGCAGTAACATTTACGAGCTTAGCATCGGAAAGCTTAGCTGCAGGACTCATTGCGTCAGCGTCACTCAAGTTAATTGTTAGAGGAAGCTCAGAAACAGTATGTCTACTTGCAGCAAGAGGCGGGCTAGCTTGATTCGCGTTTTCAGCGTTTTTTACAAATACAAACACGGTATCACCGGGTTTAACTGAGCCGAGAAGTGTTTCATCAAGCGATACGAATACATCAATTAACGAACCGCTGCTGTCGCTGGAAAAATCTGACAGTTCGATACCTGCACGGCGCTGCGCTTCATTAATGCCTTGTTTCATCTGGCCGGCGGCCGGATGTTCAGGATAAGCCTCTAAAACTTTAGACCAGTACTCAATAGCTAGTGAGAAGTCCTCAGACGTAAACGCATTGATTGCTAATAAACTTAAGGTATTTGGTTCGTTTGGGTTTAGTTCTAATGCCTTGTCAATCGTACCTTTAAGCGCGTCGGTGAAAATGCCCTTGGATGCGTAATATTGAGCCTGAGCTGTAATTCCGTAGGTTGCAGCAAGATCTTGATAGTTTATCTCGGGAGCCTCTTTTAACAAGCGAGTAACTTGTTCGAATGCGTCGACAGCAAGAGAATAGCGCTCGGTGTTCATTGCGGTGCGTGCTAGCAGGCCCCAGCCTTGAATGTTATTTGGGTTATCTTTTAGCTTGGCGTGTAATTGTTCGAGTAAGGCAGAGATGTCACCGTTTCGTGCTTGCTCAGTGGCACTAGCGAGCTCTGCATTACTTTCACTTCCTTCAAGATAGGCAACAACATCGTTGTAAGCGCCATAGTGGTTATAAAGAGCGGCGCTTAGTGCGACAACAACGGATACGCTGCCAAGTATAATTCCAATTGATGAGAATTTACTTAGCGAACTAGAGGTGGAATCAGAGT
>NZ_LWGE01000455.1:0-8443 GCF_001635315.1 Oleiphilus sp. HI0123 | reverse complement strand
ATATATTGCGCAAAGTACAACTGGGTGTCAGAAGAAAACCTAAAGCCTTTATATAAACAAGGGCTGTATTATGTCGAGCGACAATTGGCGGCAGAATAAAAACGCCTGTTTTTTATTCTGACCTCAACTTTCATTCTTCCACCGTATCTTATTTTTCTTTGCTCTTATGAACAACGCAATATCATTGTTTACCCAGTTCTTTATCTTAGGTTGCACTAGTTTTGGTGGGCCAGCCGCTCACTTAGGCTATTTTCGTAAAACCTTCGTTGAAGACAAAAAGTGGATTTCCGAATCTTCATATAGCCAGCTAATCGCTTTAAGCCAGTTTCTACCTGGCCCCGGATCTAGTCAGGTAGGATTCGCTATTGGCCTTCATCGTATGGGCTTACTTGGAGGAGTCTTGGCTTTTGTGGGGTTTACCTTGCCTTCTTTCCTTATCATGCTGCTAGTAGCCGTGGGTTTAACGAACTTTGGTTCCAACGCTATTCTAGATTCTCTTATTCACGTATTTAAGTTACTCGCCGTTGCGGTAGTGGCTGACGCAGTATTATCGATGGGGAAGTCCTTTTGCCAAACTAAAACAACGCAACTCTTGGCTTTCGTTACATGCCTCATCATATGGCTTTTCCCCGTTCCGTTTGTTCAAATACTCTGTATCTCGGCTGCTGCAATGTTTGGTTTATTTTCTCTACGTAGCAAGTCTGTAGAGAAAGCTGGCCGTATTGGTTTGTCATTTTCATTCAGTACATTATTTTTTATTGTGCTCTTCGTTGTGTGCCTCTCCGGTGTTTTAGATGGCTTTGCCTTGTTTTCCGAAACCTTCCTCGCTGGCAGTTTAGTCTTTGGTGGTGGCCATGTGGTGCTGCCTTTACTACAAGATTATTTCGCCCAATCCATAGGACATGAAAGTTTTATCACCGGTTATGCGGTCGCCCAAGCGTTGCCAGGGCCCTTGTTCACTTTCGCCACGTACTTAGGGGCGATGAGTCACGAGAGCCCGCTAATAGGCGCATTTATCGCTACATTGGGGATTTTCTTGCCGGGGTTCTTACTTGTCTTAGCGTTTAACCAACACTGGAAAGTTTTGGCCGAGCATCCAAGAGTGTCGGGTGCCATTGTGGGTGTTAATGCAAGCGTGGTGGGTTTATTAGCAGCAACGCTCTATAGCCCTGTATTTATTACTTCTGTAAAAGAGCCTATAGATATGGCCGTTGTCGCAAGTATTTTTGTTTTACTGCGTTCCTTCAAACTGTCAATTATTCGGATCATTCTATTGGTTCTTGTTTATGGTTTGTTACGTGCTTGGTTTTCATAAAGTAGTGTAATAAGCAAAGCCACTAAACAATCGTTACTTCCACTGCCAGGGTTCTTCTTCAATGTATTTCTAGTCAAAGGTTGCACTATCTATTAATATATATATGTGCAACTTGAGGATGATTATATGGCCAACCCAAATGTTACGTTACGAGTTTCTGGCAGCTTACGCAGCCACTTAGAAGAATGTACCGGCTTAAACGGAGAATATGAGACTCCCAGTGAGTATTTACGAGATCTTATTCGTAGAGATATGGAGCGGAAAGATTCGGCTAAGTGGGAACGTGTTAGGTCTTCTTTAAATGAAGGCTTGAGATTTGAAGAAAGCGAATTTAAACCAATAAAACGAGATGAATTTAAAAATAGAGCTTTGAAAAGAAATGGCCTAAAAAATGACGATTGAAGCTAAATACTCCCCTTTAGCCATGGCTCAGCTAGATAGTATTTGGGATTATGGTTTTCAACGATTTGGAGAAAACCAAGCTGACAAGTATATTGATGGGCTTTTTGACGCTATAGATGAAATTTCAAACACCGGTAAACACAATGGTTTAAGACCCCGAGTTTTTCCTCTTGATATGATCTCAGACATCACAACTGAAAGTATTCATTTTACTCGTTATGAGAATGAGGTGATTTACCTGAAGGAGCTTAAAAGTGGTGGGGTAGGTGTCATAAGTATACTTGGTGTAAGAATGGATACGCCGAATAGGCTCAAGGAGATATTGGCTAACCCGTTATCGGTAATTTAATAAAGCTGCGTGCTCAAAGTCAAAAATCTGCGACAGCCTTAAATCAGGACAATGAGGCCATATTGATAATGGCCTATTAGGTGTGCCTGTGGCACTTTAACGACCAAGCCGACCATGTCTGTTAAAAACAGGCTACGACTGAAAACTTCATATCCCTAGCCGGGCATCGTTTACTTGTACTTGGCTTTCCTCGCGATGTTATTCGCTGCACTTTGATAAGGCGAAAACTCGTCGACATGGGCTTTATTCTCTTTAAATTTTCCATGCTTGGCGACAGCTCGGTCCGGGTAGACTCTTCGGTGAGCCGGGTATTCCATGCTGAGTCGAGAGTATTGGGATTGTGCTTGTTTAGATAACATCCATTCTAGAAAATCTTGCGCGAGTTCTTTATTGTCGGAATCGGCTACGACGCCTGCGCCGGTGATATCGATATGCACACCGCCGTCTTTCTGTTCAGGCCAGAAGAGTTTTATTTTTGAATTCGGGTGAGTCAAAAGGTGGCGAGGCAAGTAATAGGAGTAGGCGATTGTTAGCTCACAAGCTCCTGTTTCCAGTGCAGTGAATAATTCTAAGTCGTCCGACATAGGTGAATGGACGAGATTGCTTACCCAGCCTTTCATTACCGTCTTCATTTTTGCTTCGCCATAACGGTGGCTTAGGTCTGCTAGCAGTGATTGGGAATACTCAGTTCTTGATGAGCGTAAACACAGCTTGCCTTTCCATTTACTATCGGCGAGAGCGGCGTAGGTGTTGGCATAAGTCTGCAGTTCAGATTCGCTAAGCTTTTCAGGGTGATAAGCAATCGCCTGGGCGCGTTTCGCTATTGCAAACCAGTCATCATCTTTTGAACGAAGGTGTTCAGGCAGTGTTTTTTTCAGGATACGAGAAGAGATACTGGCAAGCACGCCTTTTGGAGAGGCCAGTGACAGATTGAGTGCGCCTGTCGTTAGGAAGATATCCGCCGGGCTTTCCTCTCCTTCAGCTTCGAGCTTTCGGATGAGTGCTTCACTGCTGTTAATGGTGTAGCTGACCGAAACACCTGTTTCAGAAGCGTAGCGATTGAACATCGGTGTTAGATAACTCGCATTACGCGATGAGTACACCATAAGCTCTTCGGCTTGAGCGGGGGTGAAGCAGAAAGGAAGGCTAATACTTATCACCAGCAGTTTAAGTGGTCGAAAAAGTCTCATGTTTATGTCCGTTCGGGTGCGATGGTATTGAATAAGGCTTGCTTATGATGGGGATGCCCAGCGACGAATTAGGTTGTGATAAAGGCCGCTTAAGGTCGTGACTTGATTATGGTCAGAGCCAAGTTCCGCGCTTAGGTTTTGAATGCTTTGGTCGAGTTCATAAAGCGTTTGTCTTTGGCTATCTTCACGCACCATGCTTTGCGTCCAGAAGAACGATGCTAGGCGTTGCCCTCTTGTGACGGGGCTAACCTGATGCAAACTGGTGGAAGGGTAGAGCACCATATCCCCCGCGTCTAATTTGACACTTTGTATGCCGTACTGAGTATGAATTTGGAGCTCGCCACCTTCATATTCTTCTGGCGAATTCAGAAATAAAGTGGATGAAACATCGGTGCGCATTGTTTGAGCGGTGCCCGGTATTTGCATCAGGGAACCATCGATATGATTGCCGTAGGTTTCGCCTTCTCCGTAGCAATTAAATTTTGGCGGGAAGATTTTGTCAGGCAGTGCCGCAGAGATAAAAACAGGATGTTGAGATATCTTGCGCAGAATTTCACGGCCCAGTTGTTGAGCGGTGTCGCCCAGGTCATCGAGTTGACGATTGTGTTTGACGTGAATAGCGATGCCACCGGCGGTTTGGCTGCCATCACGCCACGAGGATTTATCCAGGGCACTTCGGAATTGCTTCACTTCTTCGCTTGATAACACTTTGGGTATGACGATTAGCATAAAGGAGTCCCCAGCTTTCTAAGGTTTGCATGACGAATTTCTTGGATTGTACGACAGCCCGTCATCGCCATGGTGTATTCAAGCTCCTCTTTGAGTAGCTTGATCAGGTGAGCGACACCTAAGGCACCGGCAATGCTTAAGGCATAGACTTGCAAACGTCCAATCAGAACGGCATCAGCGCCTAGGGCAATGGCTTTGAATATATCGGCACCACTACGAATGCCACTGTCAAAAAGAATCGGGTATTCATCGCCCAAGGCTTGGCGAATGTCGGGTAGTACCGTCAAGCTTGCGGGTACGCCATCCAGGGCTCTGCCGCCATGGTTTGACACGACGATCCCTGCGATGCCTAGATCTTTTAGGTAAGTAGCATCTTCAGTGCTCATAATGCCTTTTGCCCATACCGGGACATGGCTGATCGCAATGATTTTCTTAAGCAGCTCGAGTGAAACAGCCTTTTGAACATGCTGCTGGAAAATGCCGGCTGCTCCAGCGCTTTGAACGCCGTTATTTGGGTAGTCACTTAGGTTGACTGGCTGTAATTCTTTCGGCATTTGAAAGCCGGATCGTAGTGTTTGGTGGCTGGGTGCTTGTAGTGGTGTGTCCAGTGTTAGCATAATGGCCTGATAACCGCTTAGTAATGCTCGTTGAAGCAAGTGTAGCGTTGCCTCTTCACTGTCTTGTGCATAGAGTTGAAACCAGCGAATTGCGCCTGGCTCACTTGGGGCGGTTTCCTCTAGTTTAACGCTGGCTAAGGTGCTAGAGATTAAGCCAATACCCATGGCATCGGCGGCATGCGCAGTGGCTAGCTCGCCATCCGGGTGTACGAGTTTTTGATAGGCGACTGGTGCGAGCATAAAAGGCACGCTCAAGTCTGCTTCAGCAAATTTGATATCTGTCTTACTAGTACTCATGTCTTGCAGCAGACGAGGCTGCAATGCAAGTTGTTCGAAGGCGCTGCGATTGCGGCGAAGACTTAGGTCTTTCCCACTACCGTTGGCAATATAGTTGAATCGGTCTTTGGCAATAAAGCGTTCAGCCAAGCTCTCGTAGTCCTGAGCGCAACAGACCTCCGCGGGAATATGATCCAAGGGGGCGAGTATCGTTGTTTCCTGCATCGCTATATATTCTCTTGATGATAAAAAGGGGAAAAGTGGGTGGCAGTTCCACCCACTTTTTAGTGCAAGAGGCTATAGACTAAAGTCAAGCGTCACGCGTGCGTTGCGACGGTCGCCGATGTAATTAAAGGCGCCGGATCGGTAAGCGGCCAAGTAATAATCGGTATCGAAGATGTTGCCGACATTAAGACGCAGGCTTAGGTCCTGGCTATGCTTGTAAGTCGCGAAGGCATCAAAGACTGTGTAACCTGGAATACCTCTTTCTTCATTCGCTGCGGTATCAGGTTGGCCGACAAAACGCTCGTCTTCATAAGTGGCTGTACCACCTATCGCCCATTGTGGCGTAGCCTGATATTTCACATGTAGCGAAGCAGAGGTATCTGCAAAGTTTGCTAGGGTTTTTCCTTCATCCTCTTCGTTAATGGATTCCAATACTTCGGCATCCATCACAGCAATACCTGCAGACATACTGATTTTGTCAGTGATATTCCCCGTTAAGCCAAGTTCGATACCTTCTACTCGGTTCTTGCCTGTGTTCAGTGAGCCCAGCGTGCTATAGCTATCGCCAGAGGGGCTCTCCATCACATCATTTTTTGTGATGCGGAATAGCGCGGCTGTCGCAAGTAACTTGCCATCGTTTAATTGCCACTTCGTTCCAACCTCAATGCTTTGTGTTTTCTCCGGGTCACCTAATTGAGGGTCGCTGGCATCGACACAGATACCACCATAGCCACAGCTAGTGCCTACATCCGACTCACCACCATTCAAGTTGGTTGCAGTCGAGAAGCTGGCATAGACGTTTGCATTGTCCATAAACCGATAGCTGGCACCGATATGGCCGTTCCAATAGCCACCGTCGTCAGCAAATTCAGTCCACTCACTTTCTAAGGGCCCGCTTCGGCCATCCGGGTCATAGTTTGCGAAGGTGCTGTAGTCGTAATAGTCGTAACGAACGCCACCAAAGGCTGTCCAATTATCACTTAACTCGACGGTATCCATGAAATAGAGCGCAAGGGTTTCAACATTCCAATCTGAGTCTTTATCACCTTGGGCAATATCTCGTTGAATCAATGTATTGAGGTCTGTCGCGGTATTACCATTTTCGTCTGACCAACAATAGCCTTCCCCAACACCACGTCGACCTGAAGTGAAGCAGTTTGAGGCTCCTTCAGAAGTGTAGCTATAGACGCCGTTGATAACCGTTTGGTCGGTATATTCGACACCAATCACGATGTCATGAACTGTCTCGCCGAGTTCTTTTGTAGTCAGAAAATTAAATTGATTGGCAAAATAATCAACGTCTTGCCAGCCTTGATGAGTACTTAACGAAGCAGTTTCAAAGCCATTGGTATCATTCGTAGCATCATCAAGTGTTGGGTAAGCTGTTGTACCTCGGGCTCCTGTCGCAACATAACCATTCTCGGTAATACCGTAGCGAGTCAGATTCACAATGCTCGAAGTTGGGCTAAATTCATAACCAACACGCAGCGTTGCAGTACTGGTTTCAGATTTCAGAAAGTCCTCATCTTGCACATAAGAAGGGATATCTTTAACAGGTTTGCCGGTATCACCATCTATGTAGGTACCTAAGTCCGGGCTATCTTCGCCTCGGAAATGATAGACATCCGCAACGATTTCTAGCTGATCTGTTACCTGGTGAGATAGTGAGATTGCTGCACCGGCGCGATTTCGGTCAGCCGGGTCACGGTCGGGAACATTTTCACCTGACTTAAGCAGGTTAACACGTAGGGCAGTGTCATAATCAATGACCTGGTTGATATCAGCCGTGACGCGGTGGTGCCAATCGGTGCCGATACCGATAGAGCCTTTCGCAAAGTCATACTCGGTGCTTGCACGTTTGGTTGCCGAGTTCACCGCTCCACCTGTTGTGCCGCGCCCTGCAAAGCTCGCGCTAGGGCCTTTACTGATTTCAACTTGCTCAACAGCGAAACTTTCACGAATGGTCATGCCCGGGTCGCGTAAGCCGTCGACGAAGACATCACTGCGCGCTTCATGACCACGAATAACATAGCGGTCACCAAAGGCATTTCCGTTTTCGCCTGTTCCCAGGGTAATGCCAGGCTGACCATCCAAAATAGTGCGCAAGTCACTACGGCCAGACTCGGCGACCTGTGTAGTCGTCACAACATTTATTGTTGCCGGAGTTTCAGCCAGTGTTCTTGTTCGGCGAGGGTCAGAAAGGCGTTCCGCTAGGTAAGGGGAACCTGGTGTCGCATAAGGGTTTGTGTCGGGTGTGACAGACTCTTCAATTTTAAGCTTATCAAGCTTGATGCTTTCTGGAGTGGGCTCTTCAGCGCTTGCCATACCCGTCATTAGAGCACCGGATATCGCCAGGGCTAATGTTCCAGAAGAACGAGTCGTAGAAAAAGTTTTCGGGTTTTGTGCAGTGTGGTTTGTTTCCGAGTCTCGGGCCGGATTATTAATGTTGTGAGACATGATACTTCCTTAAAAAAGCGTGTTGGATGAGTTAAGTGAAAATTCAATCGGCAAGGTAAGGTCGAGACCGTCCTTGCTCAATTCTTCTGGTATCGCTGGAAAGGGGGTAGCTCGTAGCAGCATGTCTAGAGCTTCCTGATCCAGGCGAGGGTCTCCCGAACTTTTTGTAATCCTTGGTCGTTTTAGACGACCATTTGTTTTTAGATAAAAATTAACGTGAACAGTGCCGGTCACGCCTGCTCGGCGGGCACTTCGAGGGTAGCGTTTATGGCGCGCAGCATGGGCGAGAATACGAGAAAGATAAGTTTGCTGAATAGCTGGTTTACCTCCTGTCGTAGTGCTTTTCCCTGTTCCCGTTGCTTTGATAGTTGCTCGACTGTTTTGTTTACTATCAAATATGTCTTCCTGAGTTTTGCTGTCTTCAGCCTGCTTTGTTTCTGCTTGCTTAGTTTCTGGTTGAGTCGTTTCTAGCTTTTTAGCCACCTGCTCAGGAGCAGCAAGCTCGGCTGGCAGATCTGCTTGTTTCTTCTCCAGATCAATTGTTTCGACGGGTGTGGGTTCTTCTATTGTTTCTTCTATTGCTTCAAGCGCTGGTTCGATTTCTGCGACTTCGTCTGGTGTTTGGGCTTCTTTGATATCGACAAGCTCTTCTTGAACTTGCTCGTTGGGTGCTTCTTCACTTGAGGCCGCGGCACTGGTATCCACAAAGCTTCCTGCCAGACCCAAGCCTGCTATTAAACCGTCTTCACCTGCTTGTTGAGCTCCGCTCATGGCAATAGCAGAGGGCGAGCTATAGATGCTATAAGCTAGTGCCAGGGAAAAGTGGAGCGCGATCGCAAAGAGACTTGCTGTTGTTATGTGAGCACTTTTTATCTTCATGGCT
>NZ_LWGE01000454.1:0-290 GCF_001635315.1 Oleiphilus sp. HI0123 | reverse complement strand
CACTTACCATTATCGGCCCAGAAGCGCCTTTAGTTGACGGCGTTGTTGACCATTTTGAAGCAGAAGGCCTTCGCTGCTTTGGCCCTTCAAAAGGTGCGGCTCAATTAGAAGGCTCTAAAGCTTTCACTAAAGATTTCTTAGCTCGCCACAACATACCTACTGCCGACTACCAGAATTTTACGGAAGTAGAACCTGCCTTAGCATACTTGAAAGAAAAAGGTGCCCCGATTGTTGTTAAAGCCGACGGTTTAGCGGCTGGCAAAGGCGTAATCGTTGCCGAAACTCTGGAG
>NZ_LWGE01000453.1:0-4314 GCF_001635315.1 Oleiphilus sp. HI0123 | reverse complement strand
GCCATTCGTGAAGCGGTCAGGAAAAATAAAAGCATTCGTTACCTTGTGATAGGTGCGGTTGAAGACTATATCTGTGATAATGCGCTTTATCGAGAGTGAGTTGCTGTTTTGAAACGCTGTTTCAGAGCAGGCAAAATTAACCAAATGGGGAACACAAAGAACGTATGCAAACTGAAGAATTGAAAACTGTAGTGGTCGAGGCTTTAGAGGATCTTAAAGCTGATAATATCTGTGTGCTGGATGTTAAAGATAAAACTAGCGTCACAGACTATATGGTGATCGCTTCAGGGACTTCGAGCAGACACGTTAAGTCTCTTGCAGAAAATTTGGTTTCCGAAGTAAAAGATAAAGGCGGACGGCCTTTAGGTATTGAAGGTGCTGATGGCAGTGACTGGGTTTTGGTTGATCTGGGCGAGGTTGTCGTTCATGTGATGCTTCCCGCTTCACGCACATTTTATGACCTGGAAGGCTTTTGGCGTGATGGCCCGGATGCCAGTGCCTCAATGACTGAGCATTAACTATAGCCTTTTCTTTAGTTTTTCCTTTGGCTTATGTAATAAGCATAATTCAATCTCTGCACTGTTTGTGAATTGCGATAGCGATGAAAATAAAAATACTTGCTGTTGGTACTAAAATGCCGAAGTGGGTGACGGAAGGCGCAAACGAATATGTTAAGCGCCTTCCTAAAGACCTTCCTTTAGAGTTTATCGAGATTCCCTTGGGGAATCGTAGTAAGAATGCCGATATCAAGCGCGCTATTCAAAAAGAGAGTGCGGCTATACTCGCTCAAATTAATAGTCAGGATCATGTTGTTGCGCTTGAGGTTAAAGGTGTTAACTGGAGTACGGAGAAGTTAGCCTCTAACCTTGAAAACTGGCAAATGAGTGGCAAAAATCTAGTTATTCTTATTGGTGGGCCGGACGGCTTAAGCAATGAATGTCGAGCTCGTGCTGATCAGCAGTGGTCTCTCTCTGCATTAACATTACCTCATCCCATTGTTCGTGTTGTGCTTGCTGAGCAGCTATATAGGGCTTGGACGGTTACGCAGAATCACCCTTATCACCGTTCATGATTAAAAAGAGTGTTTGCAGTGTATTCGATCTATTTCAGGGGAGTTGGGTTTGAAGTCTGATCGTCGCCTTAAGGACTCGAATCGAGAGAAGCGAATTTATGCTTTTCGCACGATTGTGGCGTCAATCTTTGTCTTGAGTTTGACGGGCGGATTGATCTTCCGCATGTACTACCTGCAGATTACTAATCATACGCATTTTCAAACTTTATCCGATAAGAATCGCATGCAGTTGCAATCGATTGCACCAAACCGTGGTTTGATTTATGACCGAAACGGTATTTTGCTAGCTGACAATCGGCCAATTTTCAGTGTCGCGATTACACCAGAAGACAGCGCCTCCATTGATGAAAGTATTGCTTCGATTGCCCAAGTCATATCAATTTCTGATGATCATGTGAGGCGCTTTAAAAAACGTTTAAAACGGGCCAGAAGACCATTTCACCCTGTTATTCTAAAAAGTAAGTTGACCGAGAAAGAAATTGCGATGCTCGAGGTGCGCAGGCATGAACTGAAGGGAGTGAAGGTACTTGCCGAGCTCGCTAGACACTACCCGATGGCGAAAGATACTGCGCATTCGATCGGTTATGTCGGAAGAATAAATGAAAAAGAGCTAAAAAAGGTCGATGAGCAAAACTACTCGGCGACTAACTATATCGGCAAGCTTGGAGTTGAAAAATTTTATGAGTCAGAATTGCATGGTCAGGTTGGCTTTCAAACCGTAGAAACAAACGCCAGTAACAGGGTTTTGCGGGTGTTGGATAGAAGTGATCCGGTGCCAGGTAGAAATCTTACTCTACATATGGATGCACAGCTGCAAAACCGGGCAGTGGAGCTACTTGGCTCAAATAGGGGAGCCGTGGTCGCAATAGAGCCTGAAACCGGCGGCATACTGGCAATGGTTAGTACGCCGAGCTTTGATCCAAATGCTTTTGTTACGGGGATTGATTACAAGTCTTATGGCGAGCTAAGAGATTCTTTGGATCTTCCTTTATTTAACAGGGCATTAAAAGGGCAGTATCCACCTGGCTCTACGATTAAGCCTATGGTCGGTTTAGGCGGTCTTGATACCAATACGACCACGCGAGAGTTTAGCATTTGGGATGAGGGACGTTATCAATTACAAAATGATGAGCGGATATATCGCGACTGGAAGCGGGAAGGGCATGGGCGTATAAATTTAAGATCTGCTATTGCTCAGTCATGCGATACCTATTTTTACGATCTCGCGTTTAAAATGGGTGTTGATCAGATGTCTAAGTATTTAGGCTATTTCGGTTTTGGGAGTAATACTGCTTTGGATATTTCTGAAGCAAGATCCGGGATTTTACCAACTCGTGAGTGGAAGAAGGCCCTAAAAGGTCGCTCTTGGTATCCAGGTGACTCACTGAACCTAGGGATTGGTCAAGGTTTTATGCTTGCAACGCCATTGCAGTTGGCAACGGCTACAGCATTTTTGGCAAACCGGGGACGCTGGGTTGCACCAACTCTATTGAGGTCGATTTCCCTAAGAAAGGGAGAAAGCGAATATTCTGCTCGCCGTCGTGAGGTTGAAATGCCTGACCTTGATCTTAGCAGGCCGGAAGACCTTGATTATATTATTGAGTCGATGGCTGATGTGATGCATGGCCGTCATGGGACGGCTCGCGGTAGTGGTCGCAATGCTAGTTATAAAATGGCGGGAAAAACCGGAACAGCTCAGGTAGTAGGTATTGCTCAGGGCGAAAAATATGATGCTGAAGCCTTGATCGAGAGACATCGAGATCACGCTTTATTTGTTGGTTTTGCGCCGTTGGATGAGCCCCAAATTGCCGTGGCGGTGATTGTTGAAAATGGGGGAGGAGGAAGTAGTGCTGCTGCGCCAGTTGCTAGGGCCATGTTTGATGAGTGGTTGATTTCTCTCGGGCATATAGCTTCCTCTAATCCAGATACTCCAAAGGAATAGTCGTTTTGATATTTGAGTCGCGAATCAAATGAGTAGAGAGTTTCTAAGGCAGATGCCCGGGGCAGAAAGTCACTTGCGCAATAGTGGTGGTCTTCTGTTTCGCTTGCACCTAGACCCGATCATGTTGGGCTTGCTTCTATTGTTGTGTGCCGTTGGTCTGGCTATTTTATATAGCGCAGGTGGTCAAGATATGGTGTATGTCGAAAAACAGGCGACACGCTTCGGTATTGCATTTGTTGTGATGTTTGTTTTTGCTCAGCTAGATCCCAATGTCTACCGGCGTTGGTCTCCATGGCTATATGTTATTGGTGTCGCAGCGTTGATAGGGGTTATTTTCTTTGGAACGGGTGCTAAAGGTGCACAGCGATGGTTACAGCTACCAGGTTTACCGCGTTTTCAGCCCTCTGAGTTTATGAAGTTGGTGGTGCCGATGATGGTTGCATGGTTTTTGGCTGCGCGTTATTTACCTCCAAGCTTTAAGGCTGTCATGGGATCATTGGTGCTCGTTTTTATTCCGGTATTGCTCATTGTTAAGCAGCCGGATTTGGGGACTTCAATCTTAATTGCCGCCTCGGGTGTTTTTGTATTAATGTTTGCGGGTTTGAGCTGGAGGCTAGTCGGGGGCTTTGCTGTTTTACTCGCATCTTTTGCGCCGCTTATGTGGATGTTTGTGATGCGAGATTACCAAAAACAACGTGTCCTAACTTTTCTCGACCCAGAAAGTGATCCGCTAGGCTCAGGTTGGAATATTATTCAATCGAAAACGGCGATTGGCTCTGGCGGCACCTGGGGGAAGGGGTGGCTTGAAGGTACTCAGTCTCAACTGAATTTTTTACCTGAAAGTCATACCGATTTTATTATTGCAGTCTGTGCAGAAGAGTTTGGTTTTGTTGGCGTCTTGGGGTTGTTGCTTCTATATTTACTGATTATATTCAGGGGGCTGTTCATAGCGCTTAAGGCTCAGGATTCATATGGTCGTCTATTGGCGGGCAGTCTGGTCATGACATTTTTTGTATATGTTTTTGTAAATATCGGTATGGTAAGTGGTATCTTACCTGTTGTGGGTGTGCCACTTCCGTTGGTAAGTTATGGCGGCACCTCTGCGGTAACTCTAATGGCGGCATTTGGTGTACTGATGTCAATTCATACTCATAGAAAGATGCTGTCGCGCTAAGCGAATTGCGAACAATAAAAGGATTATGTATGCGTTCAGGAAATAAATTGTTTTTTGTAATCTCAGCTTGCCTGATGCTGTTGTCGGTTTCTTCGGCAAATGCGAACTATATTGAGCACGAAAAAG
>NZ_LWGE01000452.1:0-20354 GCF_001635315.1 Oleiphilus sp. HI0123 | reverse complement strand
TAAACAACTGACCGATTGACTCACCAGTATCGCCGAATGAGATAGAGTGGATATCAATATCACCCTTGAAGCGCGTATTGATTGCAATACCATCCACAAAAGGATTACTACCAGCAAGCAGACCATCTATATTTAAAACAGCATCTTTAACTGCATAGATTTCACGAATAGAGTGCGCAAAACTAAATGATGAAGTGCCATCCAAACCTGTCAAATCGCCACGCTCATTGTGAATTTCCATGTCAGAAATCTGAACACCGGCAATATCAATATATACATCCAGATCTGTAATCTTAAAGTAACGACCCCAGTATATTTTGGAGTCAGCCTTACCCGTATTACCACCTAGAGGTCCAGATCCATCAAAGCCGTTACCATTGTTCTCAAGATGTAAGTCATCAGGACCTAAGTAACCCTGGATACCTAATTGACTAATCAAGGTAGTTGTACCAGCAGCACCTTGGTCGGGACCCTGACCATCAGTATCTAGACCAGCAGAACCTAGCTCATAACTTGAACTTGCCAAGCCAATTGCATCGATTTCAAGACGAAAGTCGACAGCATGCTCTAGGACTAGCTCTGCAGTATGAAAATCGTCTAATCCAAATCTACCGTCAGCTCTATACTGATCGATACCGCCTTCTGAAGCCCAGCCATCAGTAAAGTCAAAATGGATTACCAAATCACCATCACCATATGTGCGCTTATCGTCAATTACAGCGTTATCACGAGTTGAGTCAATACCGTTTGCAACACTAACAAACGTCGTATCAGTATTCCCATCATTTACATACATCTGAGCAATATCACGCATATTGGAAAAACCATATGCAAGCTCATTATCACCGTCGGTACCATCACCGGCGATGTCAATCTCAAGCCGTAAGTTGTCAAGCATCGTACCTGCAGAGCCCGTACCATTACCCAACGAGTTACCACCCATACGGATACCTTGAATCAACAAATAGCCTGCATCGTGATATGCGAACTCTCCGATCTCCCACTGACTTTCTACATCAAGAGTAAGACCTGCCTGACCCGTGACGTCTTGTAGACTATCTTCATCAAGCATTTGGACTTCGGCCATCACATTTGATGACAAAGCAGAAACTGCCGTCACCAAAGCCAACCTCTTCAAGCCTTTCATTATTGTATTCTCCTACTTTTTTTATTGTGCCGGCCTTCAGCTCTATTTTAGTCCAATCGGGATATATAGACTTTGTACCGTTAGGCGCCCCTTTCTTTCTTAAATACAGCCCGCATCCATGCATACACAAACCTGTGCCAAGGTCCTACAATCCACCCTTGACCCAAGGACTACTACATACGCATTTTATCCAGTCTAGTTGCTGCTTGAATAATACGCGAATTAACAACCTGGTTCAATCATGGAAAGTCTGTGTGAGACACTGCTCTCACTCCAGCTCAACGTGCCCTTCGCAAAAGGAATATCCCTGCTACCAAACATACCGAAATAGGAATAACAGTCGCATAGATTGGATTAAAACCAAACACAATTGCACTCGGCCCTAACAGGTCTTGTGCATACTTGAACAACAGTCCAACCACTACCCCTGAAAACACCCTAAACCCCATCGTGACAGACCTAAGAGGCCCAAATACGAACGATATTGCCACCAAGACCAATACTGCCGTTGAAATTGGCTGAAACGCTTTCTTCCAAAATGACATCATATAAGCGTCAGAGTTTAAGTCCTGAGCTTCAAGATATTGAGAATAAGTATATAAACCCGATATAGATAAGTCGTCGGATGACACAACCAACACACTAAGCACCGAGGGAGACAAGTCTGTTTGCCAAGTTTTAGTTGGGAAATGATTGACGTAAGTGCGCGCCCCTTTAAAGCTTGTTTCAATAACAGACTCTAACTGCCAAGTACCACGCTGAAAAATAGCACGCTTCGCAAACACACTACTTTCAAGCTGATGATCAGCATCATACCTCTGCAACGACACACCATGAAGCACACCGTTTGATTGCACGGCATTAAAGTGCATAAAAGTATTACCCTCCCGATGCCACACCCCTCTATGACTGGCAACATTTTGCTCTGCCCCCTGGAGAACCGCTCTACGACTCTGAGCTATACCTTCCGTTACAGGAGCAACAAACTCCCCCAAAAACAAACCAATAAGCACAACAACTATTGCAGGCTTCATCGCAAAAAAGACAATCCTTCTGGTCGATACACCCGCTGCACGAATCACCACCAACTCGCTATTTTTGGCAATTGCACCCAAGCCTATCAAGCACCCCATAAACGCCACCAAAGGCAAGTAGTCATATATTCGTCGAGGCAGGGTCGTCAGTACGAACAATGCGGCATCAATAATCCCGTACTGCTCACTCAAATCATTCACTTCCGCCATAAACGCAAACAAAACATCTAACGATAGAACAACCGCCGCAACCAATAGCATGGACGCCGCCACTGTTTGCACAATGTAACGATTAATTCTTCTCATTATTGTTCCCTAGCGCCATATATAATCTGCTAAAAAGCGTTTTCAAAAGTGCCTTATGGTTAATCAAAAATATGCCCTAATATCAGAAATTTGCTGAAGAACGATGCAGTTCATCATTTGGCTTGCTATTCTATGACGATACACGTTTTCAAACCACCTCATTATGTGCTTCAGCACTAATGACCTTCGATACGATAAGAGACAGAAATGAATTACAATATTGTCGATACCGCGATTTCATCACTAAAAGCAGACAGCCTATGCATAGGCCTATACGAAAATCAGACACTATGTGAGCAAGGCAAAGCGCTCGACAAACTTCTTGATGGGCAACTAAGCCAAAGCATATCGCAATTCGACATTGATAGTGATTCAGGAAAAAGCTTCTTCCTACCCCTTCGTAGCGAACACGCTAATAGCGTTATTCTTTTGGGCATGGGAGACAAAAAGAAGTTAAACCTAAGCAGCCTAAACAAGGCCTTCAGCGCATTAGCAAGTCAAGCGAAAAGCGCCAAAGTAAAATCCTTACACTGCTTTTTGGACAATACTATAGATGGCACAGACATTAGCGCCAGACAACTCGCAAACAGTCTCGTTCGCTCAATTTCTGACCAGCATTACACTTTCGATCAGTACAAAAGCAAAAAATCTCCGGCCATCATATTGGAAAACATCAGTGTCGTCTGCTGCACTGCAGACCAACAAGCCTTGAGCGAAGCAACTGTGATCGCTCAAGCTCAGGCGAGAGGCATGGCTACAACCAGAACGCTTGGCAACCTACCCGGAAATGTCTGTACACCTGCTTACCTAGCAGAGCAAGCACTAGCGCTAGCAAGCAGAAGTAATAACTTTGAAGTAAAAGTACTCGAAGAATCTGATATGGAAGCACTAAACATGGGTGCATTTTTATCCGTATCCAAAGGTAGCTCAGAACCAGGAAAAATGATTATCCTTGAGTATAAAGGTGGCAAAGAAGGCGATGCGCCACATATGTTAGTCGGCAAAGGCATCACCTTTGATACCGGAGGAATTAGCTTAAAACCTGGCCCGCAAATGGATGAAATGAAGTATGACATGTGCGGTGCCGCGAGCGTTATCGGTACGATGACTGCAATTGCCGACCTACAACCCAAAATGAATATCGTCTGCATCATTGCAGCGGCTGAAAACATGCCGGCTGGACACGCCTCCAAACCTGGTGATATCGTGACAACAGCTTCGGGTCAAACAGTAGAAATTCTAAACACCGATGCAGAGGGCCGCCTAGTTTTATGTGACGCCCTAACCTACGCCAAAAACTACAAGCCCGCCTCAGTTATCGATATTGCGACACTTACTGGTGCTTGCATTATCGCGCTTGGGCACAGCACCTCTGCCGTGATGGGCAATGACGACACCCTGGTCGATGAGCTTCTGCAGTCAGGCAAAGAGGTAAACGATAAAGCGTGGCAATTACCCATTTGGGATGAGTATCAGGAACAGATCGAAAGCCCCTTTGCCGATATTCAAAATATTGGCGGCAAAGGCGCAGGCAGCATTACCGCTGCATGCTTCTTGTCTAGGTTCACCAAAGAATACAAATGGGCTCACTTGGATATCGCAGGTACAGCTTGGGTATCAGGAGGAAAAGACAAAGGTGCAACAGGTCGTCCGGTTCCTTTGCTACTGAACTATCTGTTAAGCAAAGCGTCTTAAATATCTAGCAAGACTATTGAGTTAATTACGACAGCGACAACAAAAGCATGCCCAGAATAGACCTATACCTCTTAAATGAAGCCAACTTTTCTGAGCAAATTGCTTTTTGTTGCCGTTTAACGGAGAAAGCCCTGCAACAACACAGTCGAATTCATATTCAGACTGTGGACGCTATTCAAAACGAAGCACTAAACAGCGCTTTATGGACTTTCAAACTCGAAAGCTTTATTCCTCATAGTCTCGGTCAAAATGAGTCAGAAAGCAAAACCGCGCCAGTCATCATCGATGACAAACCATTAAAGTCATCACTTCAAAAAGACGATTCTTTGCTCATCCTCCTACGAAAGCAGTTACCCGAGCGCTTGGAAGATTTCAGCCGTTTGTGCTTAATCATTCCGAATATTGAAATCGAAATTCAGGACGCACGTACCTTATACAAGCAACTAAAGAGCCTTGGCCATGAGGTTCATATCCACGATCTACGGAAAGCTTAGGGAAGTCTTTGCTTTTTTAAGCAACTATATTAAGCAAGTCCCTAGCTTCAGCTCGCTCACGCCATGTATAATGTCGGCCATTTTTTATCGTATGCCAAGCGAAAGTCAGGCACTCGACCTCTAGCCATTTTTAACGAGTAAGCATCAACGATTATGGATAAGACCTACCAACCTAGCGAAATAGAACAGTCTTGGTATAAAACCTGGGAAGAAAGCGGCTACTTCAAGCCTTCAAATGAAGGCCAGCCCTACACCATTATGATTCCGCCACCGAATGTCACCGGTAGCTTGCATATGGGACATGCCTTCCAGGACTCTATTATGGATGCCCTAACCCGCTATCACCGCATGAAAGGTCATAACACTTTATGGCAGGTCGGTACCGACCACGCGGGTATCGCAACTCAAATGGTTGTTGAGCGCAAGCTTGCTGCTGAAGAAGGCAAAACTCGCCATGACCTCGGACGTGAAGCCTTTCTCGATAAAATCTGGGATTGGAAAGAAGAGTCCGGTGGCACAATTACCCGTCAGCTTCGTCGTTTAGGTGCTTCTGTCGATTGGGACCATGAACGCTTCACGATGGACGATGGCTTTTACAAAGCCGTTCAGGAAGTATTTGTTCGTTTATACAAAGATGACTTAATCTATCGCGGCAAGCGTTTGGTAAACTGGGATCCTAAGCTTCACACGGCTATTTCAGACCTGGAAGTCGAGAACAAAGACAAAAAAGGCAATATGTGGAACCTTCGCTATCCACTAGCCAATGGTGAAAAAACCTCTGAAGGTAAAAACTACTTAGTCGTCGCAACCACTCGCCCCGAAACCATGCTGGGTGATACAGGCGTTGCAGTCAACCCTGAAGATCCACGTTACAAAGACCTGATCGGTAAGTTTGTAGAATTGCCTCTTGTTGGTCGTTTGATCCCGATTGTGGGTGATGATCATGCCGACATGGAAAAAGGCACTGGTTGTGTAAAAATAACACCTGCGCACGACTTTAACGATAATCTAGTGGGTAAGCGCTGCGGCCTAGCGATGATCAATATCTTCGATATTGATGCTGCCATCCTTAAAGAAGCAGAAGTTTACGACACTGAAGGCCAAGCTTCAGATGCTTTCGATACAGCCCTACCCGCAGAATTTGCTGGCTTGGATCGATTTGAAGCGCGTAAAGCCATCATTGCAAAATTTGAAGAGCTTGGCTTATTAGAAAGTATTGATGATCACAATTTGGTTGCACCCTACGGCGACCGCTCAGGTGTTGTCATCGAACCACTTCTTACAGACCAGTGGTTCGTTCGTGCAGGCCCGCTAGCTGAACCTGCAATACAGGCAGTTGAAGATGGCGAGATTCAGTTTGTTCCCAAGCAATACGAAAACATGTACTTTTCCTGGATGCGCGACATTCAGGACTGGTGTATCTCTCGCCAGCTTTGGTGGGGACACAGAATCCCGGCTTGGTACGATGCTGAAGGTAATGTTTACGTTGGCCGCACTGAAGAAGAAGTACGTACTGAAAACAATATTGATGCTTCAGTTGAACTGTCTCAAGACGAAGACGTTCTCGACACCTGGTTCTCTTCAGCACTCTGGACTTTCGGCACACTAGGTTGGCCAGAAGCAACGGAAAGGTTGAAGACCTTCCACCCAACAGATGTTTTGGTAACGGGCTTCGATATTATTTTCTTCTGGGTTGCCCGCATGATCATGATGACCATGCACTTTATGAAAGATGAAAACGGTAAAGCCCAGGTTCCGTTCAAATATGTATACGTAACAGGCCTTATTCGAGACGAGCATGGTGACAAAATGTCCAAGTCGAAGGGTAACGTACTCGACCCGCTCGATATGATTGACGGCATCGACCTTGAATCTCTGGTTGAAAAACGCTGCGGTAATATGATGCAGCCCCAGCTTGCTCAAAAAATTGAGAAGCGCACGCGCAAGACCTTTGAAGACGGTATCTCTGCACACGGGACCGATGCACTTCGTTTTACCCTATTCTCACTGGCTTCGACGGGTCGTGATATCAACTGGGACATGAAACGCCTAGAAGGCTACAGAAACTTCTGTAACAAGATCTGGAACGCTGCACGTTATGTGCTCATGAATACTGAAGATCAGGACTGTGCTCAGAATTCTGACGATTATCAATTATCTTTAGCTGACAAATGGATCATCTCGCGCCTTCAGCAAACCGAAGCATCCATTGAAAAATCTATTGGTGAGTTCCGTCTAGATATGGCCTCACACACTTTGTATGACTTCATCTGGAATGAGTATTGTGATTGGTACCTGGAGCTTTCCAAGCCGATTCTAAACAGTGACGACAGCGACGAAGCGCTTAAGCGTGGCACACGCCGCACACTGGTACGAGTACT
The DNA here is from genome assembly GCF_001635315.1 of Oleiphilus sp. HI0123. Lineage (NCBI taxonomy): Bacteria > Pseudomonadati > Pseudomonadota > Gammaproteobacteria > Oceanospirillales > Oleiphilaceae > Oleiphilus > Oleiphilus sp. HI0123. The sequence goes on along the minus strand of NZ_LWGE01000452.1, from coordinate 13,297 downwards.
TGAAGCTGTACTAAGAATGGCTCACCCCTTTATCCCTTATATCACAGAGGAAATCTGGCAGCGTGTTGCTCCCTTGGCCGGTCAGTCTGGCGCAACCATTATGACTCAGCCTTACCCTGAAGCAGATGAGTCGAAAGTCGATGAAAAAGCACTGGGTGACGTTGAGTGGCTAAAAGGTGTCATCGTCGCAATACGAAACATTCGTGGTGAGATGGATATCTCTCCTGCCAAGGCAATTCCCGTTCTACTGCGTAACGGCAATAATGAAGATCAGCGCCGCTTCCAGGAAAACGAAGGCTTTGTTAAGTCACTCGCCAAGCTCGAGTCAATGAGCTGGTTAAATGACGAAGAAGCGCCTATGAGTTCAACTCAGTTAGTCGGCTCTATGGAAGTCTTGGTACCAATGGCCGGTTTGATCAACCTTGATGCCGAGATAGCTCGACTCAATAAAGAAATCGATAAGGCGGAGAAAGAAATTAAGCGCCTTTCTGGCAAACTGAACAATGAGAAGTTCGTAAGCAATGCGCCAAAAGACGTTGTAGAGAAAGAGCAGGCTAAGCTGGAAGACGCGCAAAGTAGCCAAGCCAAGCTGGCTGAACAGCTCGAAAAAATCAAGGCCATGTAATTGGCCTTGAAGCTACACATAATGGGTGCCGGTGCAATGGGCTGTCTTTGGGCAGCTCATCTGCACTGCGGATTTTCAGGGGCCTCTGGCCCGCATGTTAGCTTTATTGATAAGCGAGCATACTCAAACCTGTCTATGCGCAAGGAACTTTCCTTCTCTATTAGCAGCCCCTTCCTGGCTCACATTCCAGAAAATACCCAACTAAGCTTTAGGCTAGAACAAACACCGCAAACAATCGATTGCCTACTTGTGTGCACCAAAAGCTTCGATGCCCTTCCCGGCCTTAAAAAGCTTGGTGAAGCCATCACAGATAAAACCCTATTAGTGTTATTCCAAAATGGCCTGGGTAGCCAATACGACATTCTAGAAGCCTTTCCTGATAACCCTATTTTCGCCGCCGTCACGACTGAAGGCGCTAATCGGGTTTCTTCAAATCAAATTGTCCATGCAGGCTCCGGCCTTACGCGCGTCGGCCCCTTAAACAAAGCTGCAGAATCTAACGATGCTGCCCGAGCGCTACTTAATTACCTTCAGCCACCCGCATTAGACAAGACGCTAACACTCCAATACGAAAAGGACATATGGCAGGCTTTGTGGCACAAGCTCGTGATCAATTGCGCTATTAATCCCTATACAGCGCTACTAAATTGCCCGAATGGCCAAGTACGGACATCACGACGTTTTATTGAAGGTTGGCCAATACTGAAGCTAGAACTTAGCGAGCTGCTAAACACAGCAAGCTACCCTCTTTCCGGTGATGAAATCGAAACGCTGGTTTTCGATGTGATGCAAAAAACCAGCACAAATATCTCCTCTATGCTACAAGATATTCGCGCGGGTAAACGCACTGAAATTGATGATATCAATGGCTTTGCAGCCCGGTTTTTGGCTCAGCATACCTTAAGTAGCGAAGTGAATAGTTATTTGGCGAGCAAGGTTAAGGCTCTGCCTACACATTGAACCACCGAGGTCACAGAGCGCTTCGCTGCACAGAGGAAAGATAACACCCTAAGACTTTAGCTGAGTATTCACTCCAAAAAAGCTTTTTCCAGAGCCTGCGTATCGGCCCATATATCACAACGCTGTTTAGCCCGCGTAAGACCGGTATATAATAGCGAACGCGATAAAAGTTCTTTAGCGTAATCAGCAAGAAGAATCCCGACACGCTGGTACTCTGAGCCCTGACTTTTGTGCACCGTCATCGCGTAAGCAGGTTGCCAGGCTTTGAGCCTTTTCGGTGATACGATAATGCTCTCGCCCGAGCCTTGCGGCACCTCCACCTGAAACTTTCCCGTACTACCCGGCTCATGATTACGAGCAACGACAAAGCCAATATCACCATTAAAAACACCCAAGTCTGCGTGATTTTTAGTAATAAGAATGGCCTTACCATGATACAGGAAAGATCCGGTATCAACATTGGCGGAATAGTGCCCCGGTAGCATCGCCAGCAAACTTCGTTCAATATAATTATTCATAGCGATCACACCCTGCTCGCCCTCATGAGTCGAACATAGCAATTGGAAGTCAGCAAAGGCACTATTCAATGCTGCGATATCTGCTTGCTTCTGCACCGCCTCAAAATAGCTTTGATAGGCTGCCGTGATTGAGTGATGAACTTGCTGAGCATTCATTTCAGCTTGGTTTTCACCCTCTTGATAGTCGAACCATCGTACCTGCTTGTTATTGCTATCTAAGTGGCGACTAATGCAAAAGTCATTTTGAAAACCGATAAAATTACCGGCATTAATTTGCTCGGCAGCGCGCTTAAGTTCTCCACCAAAGCGGTAGGTCTTTCTCAAATAGCAAAGCGCTTGATTAATGCCTTCACTCGCTACTTTTTTGTCGACAGCTGGAGTTAGAAAGACTCCTGACTCATAGCCAGTCAGACTTGCCAGACGATCGGCAAATTCGCTACTATAAGACATATCCTCAAAACGCCTAACCGTCTCTGAGAATACCTCGCCCGGCTCCACGGGTGGCAGCTGATAAGGGTCACCCATAAAGATCACTTGTGTGGTGTCAGGCACGGTTTTGATTAACGCATGCATTAAAGCCAAGTCGATCATTGATGACTCATCAACAATTAAGATATCAGCTTCAGTAAGTGCAATTTCACTCCGCCCCGAAAAGAGGCTCTCTGCGTTAAGTTTTTCTGAATAAGAGTGTTGCGAAGGTAAAGCTTTATGGTCGATTAAGAAACGGTGTATCGTCTCACCATTAGCAGGCAAACACGCGCTAAGTGGAAGCATATCTGAGCCTTCTAGCACAGCCTGCTCAGTTTCGATTCGCTTAAGTTGGAAGGCGATTGAGTCCGCTAGACGAACGGCAGCCTTTCCTGTCGGGGCGAGCAACCTTACTTTTGCTGGTCGGCCCAAACGTAGCCTGAATGATTGATCGACCAAGTGCAACAGGCTTGCTGCTGTGGTGGTTTTTCCGGTACCGGGTCCCCCAGCAATCAAAGTTGTTTTTTGCAGCAAAGCATGTGCAGCTGCAACGGCTTGCCAGTCTGGTTTCTCGTCTGAGTCCACACCATTTAATGCAAACATGCTTTTTAAACACTGACTCAAACGATCCAACTGAGACTCGCTGAGTGCTTCGTCACTCAGGCTTTCACTGCTCACCCTTTTCGCTAACCAAGCTTCGAATTCACACTGTAGATTCCAATAACGAGTCAAATACAGCTTATCACCCGAAACAACCAAGGGCTTGACACTCTGTTTTGCATGCAGCCTCTTATGAGCTCTCGCTTGTGAGAAGTCATCGACGACGGAGAGCTGCAATAAGCTAGCTTTGAAGTCGTGATCAAGTCCTATCTTATGAGCTGACAAGGCAATACAGATTTGCCCCTTACTCGTCGCGTAGGACAGTTCACAGATTAAAAGCGCTAAGCTGCTGGCATGCTGTCGCTCTTCTTCTAACAAACCTTTAACCACAAACTCTGCGGCGTAAAGATCAAGCCAGCGATATGCAGTATTTTGTGCCTCGACCTGCTGAGCAAGGTTTTTCAGTACAGGCGTTTTAATTAAACTCATGCGCCCTCCAAATGCAGGTCGAGTGCTTCTATCAAAGCCGCTTCAGGTTTGATGAAATAGACACCCGTTTGCGATGCGCCCAACTCGTTCCCATCAGAGTTAAGTGGCATACCACGAAGATAGAGATAATATACACCACCAAAATCTCGTTCATAACGATAAGCAGCTCCCAAGCGTGCTTTTAGATAGCGATGTAAGGCAAGACTATAGATGAGGTACTGTAAGTCATAGCGGTGATCAAGCATCGCTTCAGAAAGTTTGTCGTGCGTATAATCTTCAAGTTGATCGCCTAGGTAATTCGATTTGTAATCTAGCAGAAAGTACTGCCCTTCTTTGACGAAAACCAAGTCAATGGCGCCTTTTAAGTGCCCTTCAAATGAAGCAAACTCAAGTGTTGGAACGGTCGACGCGTACGACTGAAGCAATTCATTAATACGCCCGATTTGGCAGCGCTGAACTTTAAAGTAAAACTCCATTTCTGCTTGAAAGTCACTTAGTGGCAATTGCGATAAGGAAAAGTTGTCGCTTAGCTTGGCATCTAGAATATTTTTTAACCACTCGCTTAAATAGGCAGACCAAAAAGGCAAAGCGCCTTCATCAACAAGGCGACTTAATGACAGTTTTTCTGCAATCATGTCTCGTAGGCTCAGAGGCTGGCCATCTGAGCGTAGTTTGGTGAGCGGCTGAGCCGTTTCGAATTCAATACTTTCAAACAAGGTATGTAAAAAAGTACCCGCCTTACTACCTCGGGGAAAGTCAAAAATGCTTAACTCTCGCTCTTCGCTTTCCGCTACGGGCTCTTTCGACGGCGTGCGACTATTGGAGCCTGGTGATGTCGTAATATGCTGACGCGCATGGCTTTCCTGCATTAGCCCGGTAAAGCTTTGAACTCGCCATTGGCTACTCAACCCTCTATCTAGCAGTTCACAAGCAATCGCCTCTTGCCGACCCTTGTCACGACCCTGTTCTGATTTAAAGTGCGCAAAACGATGTTGCTTTAGGCTCTCGCTTAAATCATCTTCGTCGAGTAAGTTAAATTGAATGACACCATTTGATTGTGCAGCCAAACCCTCTAAAGCCGAACGGTAGTTATCCTCGTCCAAACCTTCAAGTATTGCTTCACGGTCAAGCAGATAAGCCCAGGCAGTTTTCGCTACCCCCAAACTAAGTACGCCCGCGCCTTTATAAAAGTAGGTACCAAGGAAGCATTGATATTTTGCTCGTGTCAGTGCGACATATAATAAGCGGATATCTTCAGCCAGCCGCTCTCGGTCCACCAAACTGACATTTGACTCTTGCTTGAGTAAGTCGAGGTTTAACTTGCCGCTCTGATCATAAAACCACGCCATATCAGCACCACGGCCTGTGAATACAAACGGTAGAAAGACATAGGGATACTCTAAGCCCTTACTTTTGTGAATCGTGACGATACGAATTAGCTGTTCATCACTTTCAAGACGTAGACGACTCTCATCATCAGCCAGTACCGACGCTGAAATATTCTGACGAAACCAACGCAGTAGCGCAAAGTGACCACGTGTGACTTGCGCCTGACTTTGTAATAACTCCGCTAGCTGATTAACATTACTAAGGCGTCTTTCCCAGTCCTGGAACTGTGAGGCATCCTGGTGCCAAGATGCATAGACACCCAAGCGACTCATAGCGTCACGTATCGCGGCTAAGANTCCATGGCGATTCCAACATTTATGCAAGTCATTAAACAGTTCGAGATAATACTCCAAAACACTATCGTTATTTCGAATATCCAAGAGGCGTTCGTCGTCGATGCAAAAGAATAATTCAGACAGACAGCTCATTAGCAGATACTCATCACCCGGCTCTGCTATCGCTGCAAGCAAGCGATAAATGGCCTGCGCTTCTTCACTATCGTAAATATTGCTCTTGCCTTCGTAGCTTGCACTTAAGCCATAGCGTGCAAGGCGTTGCTTAACTAGCTCGGCCTCTTTTCCTGAACGAACTAATACGGCAATGTCTGAGTAAGCGGCCTTTCCTTCAGTCAGCAATGCAAGAATTTGTTGGACGCAATGATCGGCAAGTATGGAGGTCATCGCTTTTATATCACGTCCTTCAGGTCTTACTTGAGTGATGCAAAACGCAGGCTGACCACGCAAGTGCTCGGGTGTACTCTTCGCCGCGTTTACAGCGTTAAAAGGGATGTCTTCTGCGATAAATGGATTCGATTCGCGCTGGAATACCTGATTTACTGCTGTGACCATCTCAGGCGAAGAACGCCAATTGGTATCCATTGTGAACTGGTGGCCACGCGGGTGTTTGTCAATATCCTGCTTAGCTCTGAGGTAGGTGGCGATATCCCCGCCTCGAAAAGCATAGATTGCTTGCTTAGGGTCACCAATAAGCACCATCGAGGCATCTTTGCGAGACTCAATGCTTGACGAGAAAATACTCGAAAAGATATGGTATTGCTCACGATCGGTATCTTGAAATTCATCAATCAACGCTACTGAAAAGCGCTCGCGCACCGTATTAATTAATATATTACGTGTATCTTCGTCAGACAAAGCATTCGCTACGTTCAATATCAGGTCATCAAAACTGACAGCTTGTTGCCGTTCTTTCTCTTCATTGAACCGTTTACTGATCTCCTGGAAGCTTTGCACCAAGAACACTTCGCGTGAGCCAACTGGAAGTTTTCTCAGGTGCGCTTCTACAAAATTGAAGTAGGCATGCTCTGGAGGCACTCCACCCTTCTTCACGTCTTGGCTTAAATACCCTGGAGTAAAGACTTCAAACAGATTCTTACGTTTACTGGCTTTAGGAAAGTCGAAACTTGTGAACTCGGCTTCGCACCATTCGCGAATCAAAGTGAGCCATTTATTCTTATGGTTCACGCCTTTTAGCATTGATTCAGCGACAAGTTTCTGTACTTCATCGATGCTATCTAAGGTTCGTGAGCGAAGTGTTTGATACCAATCAATTGTGGCATGGTAATGCTGCTCCCAGGCTGAAAGACCACCCTCAAGTACAGCTGGTGTGAATACATCTGGTCGTCTATTAATCAAAGGTTCAAGAGACGACATAAGTTCTGCAGGCGTCGCCCAGTTACTATAGACCTCTAGTAACAACTCTTGTGGTAGAGCAAAGACTTCCTGGCGCCAGTAATCCTCACAGACCCGCAGCAACAGAGGCTTGGTGTCTTCCATCAGGTTTTGCGTAAAAGCGACATTTAAATCTAATGCATGACGCGCCAGAAGCTGCTGACAGAAACCATGAATTGTATGGATTTCAGATTGGTCTATTTGACGTTCTGCGATTCTTAAACGAAGTTTATCTGCCTCAATATCCGATGATTGTTGGTACAAATAATTCAGCACCTCATCGTCACTAGGTTCACCATTTAATACCTGGGAAAGCTCCTGAATTCGTGCACGGACTCGATCACGAAGCTCTTGCGTTGCTGCCTCGGTAAAGGTCACTACCAGAATTTCATCTACCCCGAGCTTTTGTTCTAGCAAATAACGTAAGTAGAGATTGGCGACCGCATAGGTTTTCCCGGTTCCTGCGCTCGCTTCAATTAGTGACAATGAATCAAGCGGGAACTGACAGAGGTCTAGCGTTTTCATTTTAGAACCTCCCCTTGCAAGTCGGTGAAAATAAACTCTTCTTTATAGGCAGCAACTTGCTTAACAAGTCGCTGCGACTCTATATCAGGTAAAACTCGAACCTCGGCGTGATCAGTATAAAGGCAATAGCGCTGCCAATAAGGGTCATCCATTTCACCTTCACGCGCGTTGTAGCCCTGTTTGTTACCTTCAAATATTTTTCTCGCTTTTGACTCGCCTTCAAATATCCAACTAAAGGCAGTCTTCGGTAGGAATGGCAGTGCTTCTTGCCCTGTTAGCGTAAAGAGCTCTAGCAAACCCTCCATATAAGATTTTGCGTCAGCAGCACTCAATTCAGGAAAGATCGTTACTTGCTCTGCATTAATCAACCTTGACTCGGTTTTTAGCTCAAGTCCCGTCTCGTGACCCGGTGCAACTTGATGGTGAAATAGATAGTTGACCACAACATGTTTTACCCAGCTAGAAAAGAACAACGCTGGCGAACTCCGGCTCAAACTAAACTCGCAAACAGCGCTATCCAGTAGGACTAGTGAACCAACTATGCGCTTACCAGAAAGCTGGAAGTCGATAACCAAAGTTGACGCTTCTTTCGCTAAAGCTCGCTCAATATAGGTAGATAAATCGACAAGTTCATCCTTCGCTTGAGCAAAGTAAGTTTCATCTAAAGGTGCTTTTGGCAGCCTCCCTGATAAGCGCCACTGATCAAAACACGCTTGTGTAAGCGTGTCAGAATCGACTTCCTTATGCATGTCCTTGACGACAGTTCTTAAGATATCACCCTTTAGTGCATAGATATCCAAACGGTCCAATGCAAAGGCTTCACTTTCTTCCAGATCATCTGGCAGTTTGCTAACCTTCAAACCAAGTATTTTCTGATAGTAGTACTTAAGAGGTGAAGACAAGGCGCTAAGCAATTCTTCCAAAGACAGACTTTGGATCTGTATTTCTGTTTCATCGTCTTCGACGAGTTGATCACTTTGAGGCTCAGCAAACATATCGAACTGATGTAATGGAGGCGCGTCTATTTCCAGAACATTGGCATTTGTTTCATCCTCTTCTCTAGACTCAAGTTCCAAGCCTCTGGAAAGGTCTTCCTGCTTTGGCGAAAACAGTGTCATCCAGTCCATGTTGTAGCTTTTGTCTAGTATTTTTTCACTGTGCGATTCAGAAACTTTTTCAGAATAATAGTCGGAGTGAAAAGCTTGCAGGCGGTGCTGCTTGGTCCACAACTCCACTACATCGGCATCTGCTTCGTTCTCTATTTTAAAATACGTGCGGCAATAATCCTGTAGCTCACTCACTAGTACAGAGGGGTAGCGAATAGAATTATCGCTAATATTGCGACCCGTATAGCTGATATACAGATAATTCCTGGCACTCAGCAAAGCCTCCAGAAACAGGTAGCGGTCATCATCACGTCGTGAGCGGTCGCCAACTCGCCCCGGAGACCGTGCCATTAAGTCAAAGCTTGGTTTGTTTTCAGGCCTTGGATACTTTCCTTCATTCAAACCCAATAAACACACTAATGAAAACGGTACGCTGCGCATTGGCATCAAAGTACAAAAATTAATACGGCCAGAAAGAAATCGTTGCGAAACCTGCTCTTCTTCCAACACTTGCTTCACTTGCTGGGCAACGATGGAAAATGGCAAAGCTTTTTCATAGCCAGTAACTCTAAACTCATCACTTAAGGCTTCTAGCGCCTTTGCCATTGCCTGAGTAACACTTTCGTGCAAGGTATCCTGATCAAGCCATAAACGCCAGACATCTGCTATCGTAGCCAAAGCATCAAGGGGATGTTTTTCACCCGCTTGCATTGAGAGCGTTTGCTCAACAACGTCAATAAAGCGAACAAACTTACCCACCAATACCTGCTGATCTGAGCCGAACACCTCTTCCGGTATCACTTGTTCACCCGCAAAACTGGCGACAGGAACAGGCCCGAGAATATAGGCGCTTAGCAGGCGTTTAAGCGCTGCGAGCCAGGTTGTCTCGCCACCTGCGTCTTCTATATTTAATATCTTGTTACGATGCGTCTCAGAAAGCCCCCAACGAACATTCAAGACCTTGACCCAGTGATGAATACTAAGCAGCTCATCTTCATCAATGGAAAATCGCTGCCTGATTGCGGGAAAGTCCAAGCAATCTAATAGCTCGGCAGCCGTCATCCGACTTGACTCGAGTATCAATAGATTGCCAATACATTCCAATAAGGGTTGATGCCGATTCAAAGCCTGATCGGCAATAACATAGGGCAGGCTATGCGTTTGCCCATGGCGATCATAAACAAGGCGTGAAAAAACTGCCTCAATATAGGCGGCATAGTCTTCTATATCGGGCACCATCACAATAATATCGCGAGCATTTAAGCCGGGGTTTGCATCAAGCGTATTTAATAAGTAGTCGTGGAGAGCCTCAACCTCTCTTAAGTGGTTATGGCAACTTGCGAAGCGTATCGACTTATCGTCAGGATTCACACAATGGTGCTGGTTCTGCAGGTTCAAGATATCTGACTGAATTAAATTCAGCGCTGAATTATCTTCATCACCAAGATCATCGTAAAGCTCGGTGGCTAGATCAGCGAAAATTTCTTCTTGCATCAATAGCGACATATAATCGCGACCAAGCTTTCCCCATGACGCGAGCAAGGTGTTATGCTCAATAAAGTTTTCCGCTACCGTTTCAGCACTGACGCCCCGCGCAAGCAATGACTGATTAAGCAGGAGCTGCTGATACTCACTCATCACATCACCCCAGTAGTAGCGACAAGGGTTATTCACCACAACGTGTATATCAATGTGTTCAGCTAAAGCTTTGATAACAGCCAGCATTCTAGGAGGCAAGGCTGACAGGCCAAATACGAAGATTCGTTCGGGTAACTGAAGTTCCGCCCCTTTAGGTAGCGCTCTAATACAGGACTCCAGCCTGGTCAGCAGACTGGAACGATGCTGTCGTTGCGCCAAGGGCAAGTCAGGATAAACGCTACACCACAAGTCAGCCTGCCAAGCTTCCAATTCGGTAAATTGAGGACTACTGTAGTCTTTGGAATCCAGGCCGCTAGCAAGGCTCTTTATCGGCTTGCCTTGCTCCCATGCTTGCAACCATTCTGGGCGGTAGTTTTGATAGCCATCAAAAACGTCGGCTATGACACTCGCCATATCAAACACTAAAGACTGGGATAGCGCTTCATCGCCAGCGTTACCCAGCGCAGGCTCAGCACTCCCCTCATCAGTGTTTGGTGATAAGCTCTTGGCATAACGCCGTAAGCGCTGATATTCGGGCTGGGCAAGCTTACTCGGCAATTGTTCAAAAAGCTGCCACCTTAAATTCTGTTTCTCAAAGCCCTGTACTTGCAGAGGCTTCGGTAATAAGGCTTCAGCCAATTTCCAAATAAAAGACGCTGGCATGCTACATTCAACCATCGCAGAGATACCCAATTCTTCAGATATTTGCTGCTGAAGCCAGGTGCCCATACCGAAACTTTGAATAATCACCTTTTCCTGATCAAAGATTTTTTTCAGTGGTTCTCGTCTCATTATTTCAGCAATGATGAAAGCGAGGTTTTCAGTGCGATTCGAAGGGTAAAATTTAAGCATTAAATAATCAGTCAGATTTGAGAGTTGCGTGCGAAGAGCTAGCGCTATTTCTTTATTATCGTTGATACGTTAACTGAAATCATCAGGACTTTCACCTGCTTTTCGCGCTTATTTCAACTACGAGTCATCAACTTAATCGGCAAACTTAATGTAAGCTCTCAAGACATGAGCGGAAGTCCTTATTCATTGATATTATTGGATTTTTTGCTAACAAATAAAGTCGACGCCTGCATTGTTTTTTTGTATCATGAGAGTGTTTTTTGAACAGAGTCACATTTAAACCGTGAACAAAAAGCATTGCTTGTTTTCAACATTACAAATGAATATATTTCTTGCTGCGATATAAAAGTATCCAAGAATAATAGTTTTTAAAACATACAAATATAACGTCACCTGGCATGTTTTATTCACCGAATTAAACAGAGTCCAGTTAGGGGCCAAAAGCTTGCACGGTTCTAAAGGAAAGAAAAAACAAATCGGAACATGGTCCAAACTCGTGGCACTGTGCACCAAGTCCATGGGCGGATACTATCGCGCCAATGGCACTGTTGTTCGTGACCTGGCCAGCGATAAGGCGAGTGATGAAGCAGACGAGCCGATCTATGTTGAAACCGATGTTGCTTTTGCCAGCCTCAATGAGCGCACTCATGCTCGAATCAGGCACCAGGAAACCCTAAGACAAGCAAATATTGAAGCAATATTAGCAATTGCTTCCGGTCTACTAGGACAAAAAGTTACGGCTAAATCCGTAGATTCAGATTGGGCAAATATATTCTTTGACTACGCCCAGAATGTTAGTAGCAGCCCAATGCAAAGCCTCTGGGCCAGAGCTCTACTTTGTGAGCTAAAACGACCTCATTCAATCTCCAAGCGTAGCCTGAACTTTCTATACCATTGTGACGCTTGGGAAATTACTGCCTTTAAGAAGGTTTCCAACTATGCCTTTATCGGCCATAACGGTCACCCTTTTGTGTTTCGCGCCAACAACAGCTTAACGAAGGAAGATGATATATTTTCCGAGCTGCGCCTACTATCACACTGCGTCAATGCAGGTATGATTGCAAGAGACCCTAGTGAGCTACTAGTTGGCTACGAGTTTTATTACCGTAAAACGCGACATAGTGTTAGCCACGACTTTACCGCTCCCGGCCAAGGCGTCGGTTTCTATACCCAGGCATTCACCAAAACAGGTAGCGACTTACTCAAAATAATCGGTGGCTTAGACTCAATCCCAAGCAGTAACTTACAAAGAAGAGTCGTCTGGGAATACTTATCTGACTTTATCGATATTGAAGCGGCAACAGCTAATAGCAACAAAAGCAGCACCCTTAAAGAATCTATCGCCGGTTAAATCGCACGCTCCAAAATTATCAAAGAGTTAGTGAAGTACTTAAACTAAGCCCGAAACAAAAAAACCGACAATCAATGTCGGTTTTTTTATGGGTGAGAAAAGGAGCTTAACCCTGATCGCGCCCCTTACCTGCAGCGATACGTAAACGTAGAGCATTCAATTTAATGAAACCTTCAGCATCTTTCTGATCATATGAACCACCGTCATCTTCAAATGTAGCGATACTCTCATCAAACAAGGTTTCTTCAGATTTACGACCGACAACCACAACGTTACCCTTATAAAGCTTAACGCGAACAACACCGTTTACATAATGCTGTGTTTCATCTATCAAGGCTTGAAGCGCTTTACGCTCAGGGGACCACCAGTAACCGTTATAAACCAACTCCGCATACTTAGACATAATACTGTCTTTCAAATGCGCAGACTCTTTATCGAGAGTCAAAGATTCAATCGCACGGTGAGCCTTAAGCATAATCGTGCCCCCTGGCGTTTCATAGCAGCCTCGAGACTTCATACCTACATAGCGGTTTTCAACGATATCCAAACGGCCGACACCATTATCACCACCGACCTTATTCAAGGTCTCAAGCACGGTTGCCGGGCTCATCGCTTCACCATTGATCGCGGTGATATCGCCTTTCTCATATGTCAGTTCGATATAAGTCGGTGTATCTGGAGCGTTCTCAGGAGAAACAGACCAACGCCACATTTCTTCTTCAGGCTCATTCCAAGGATCTTCTAGCATATCGCCTTCATAAGAAATATGTAGCAAGTTTGCATCCATAGAATAAGGAGACTTACCTTTCTTCTTTTCAACTTCGATACCGTGTGTATCACAATAGGCTAACAAGCTTTCACGAGAGTTGAGATCCCATTCTCTCCAAGGTGCAATGACCTGAACACCCGGCTTAAGTGCATAGGCACCTAACTCAAAACGAATCTGGTCATTACCTTTACCGGTCGCACCGTGAGAGATAGCACAAGCACCTGTTTCATTAGCAATTTCGACCATTCGCTTGGCAATTAAAGGACGAGCAATAGACGTACCTAACAGGTACTCGCCTTCATAAATAGTATTTGCTCTG
>NZ_LWGE01000451.1:0-227 GCF_001635315.1 Oleiphilus sp. HI0123 | reverse complement strand
AAGATCCCTGAGAATTTCTAACTTAGGCCGCGTTATGAACAAAGATAAAATGATTCAGGATATGTAACATGGATTTTGAAAAACTCTTAAAAGTCATGGTCGAAAAAGGTGGCTCTGACTTATTTATTACTGTTGGTGTCGCACCGAGCATCAAAATCCACGGCAAGCTCGTCCCTGTTACCAAGCACGCACTCACGCCCGAACAATGTCGTGAGATTGTATTTGAT
>NZ_LWGE01000450.1:0-8389 GCF_001635315.1 Oleiphilus sp. HI0123 | reverse complement strand
GAAGCCCTGCAGTGTCAGGCTGCAGAGGAAAGCCTGGCCTGGTTACAAGCTCAGCTAGGAGGTTTGGTTGTCGCCTTGGTTCATGGGCGAATGAAGGCTCAGGATAAAAGCCTAATCATGGATCAGTTCAAAGAAGGGCGTATTGATGTATTGGTTGCTACGACTGTTATTGAAGTCGGTGTGGACGTTCCCAATGCGAACCTTATCGTTATTGAAAACCCTGAGCGCTTAGGGCTCGCCCAGCTACATCAGTTGCGCGGCCGCGTAGGAAGGGGCGCTTTAAAAAGCTATTGTGCGCTAATGTACCACCCACCTCTATCCGCCAATGGCAAAGAGCGCTTAAGTGTAATGCGCGAAAGTAACGATGGCTTTGTCATTGCCGAGAAAGATCTGGAGTTAAGAGGCCCTGGTGAAGTTCTGGGTACCCGGCAAACCGGTATGGTCGAATTTCGGATTGCAGACCTTCAACGTGACCAAAATTGGCTTCCTGAAGTCAAAACCATGGCTGCACAAGTGTTTGAGGACTCCAAGCTCAGTGAACTATTGATTCGTCGATGGGTCGGCGCAAAGCGTGTTTATGGCGAAGTTTAGTATTTTTGTTACCTTCGACTAAATTGACGAACTGTTTTGCTGGATTGATCTACACTTAGCTTATTGATATGGAAACGCTTATGGATAACAAAGAGTTAAATGACATGATACCCGCGGTGGTGAATAAAGTTTTTGAACAATACCAGAATGATGCCGAAATTAATTTGACTGAAGCGGACCAGCCAGTGTTAGTTGACCGTGAAGGCATTCCCGATAGCCAGATTCTGAAAACCATCTTGATGGCAGACACACTAGGGCGTTCGCAGCTAATATTTTTAGCCGACAGTATGCTGGATGTCGACAGTTTGAACAGTAAGGTAGGGCGCTCATTCGAAGCGCTGCCACATGAGGATGTACACAGCCTAATCGCCGTGCATAGCATCAAAACGCTTCCGGCTATTCCGGATATCACCGGTTTACCGGCGATTGTCGATGCTCGTGTCATCGAACAGGATACCGTCTATATCGAAACCGATGAAGCAGATAAACTGATCAAGCTGAGTAAAGAGGCCTTTTCAGCCTCAACTAGAAAAGCTAAAGTCGAAAGCTTTGCAGTGCCTCTATCATCGATACCTTACAACATAAATCAACCAGGCAGTGACCTTGAGCAGATCAATCAAGCGATTGAGAAGTTTACCTCCTTACGTATTAAACAGCGCTTGGAAGACACTCTTGAGCTTCCACCTCTGCCTCAGAGTGCACAAGAAATTATTCGCCTTCGCTCCAACCCTGATGCAGGCGCTGATGAACTGGCAGATATCATCGAAAAAGATCCAAGCCTTGCTGCTCAGGTAGTTAGCTGGGCTTCCAGCTCATTTTACAATGCACCCGGAAAGATCAAGTCAGTTCACGACGCGATCATCAGGGTATTGGGCTTTGATATGGTGATGAACCTGGCAATGGGTTTAGCTCTGGGAAGAACACTAAAAGTTCCTAAGGATGAGCCAAAAGGTTATGCCCCCTATTGGCAGCAAGCCATGTGGCTAGCTCTAGGTACGACCTCAATTCTAAGCAAAATTGACCCGACTTATCGCCCCAGTTTCGGCTTGTCTTATCTTTCGGGCTTGCTGCATAACTTTGGTTATTTGGTGCTTGCACACGTCTTCCCGCCTCACTTCTCGTTGATGTGTCGCTATATTGAAGCAAACCCCCATTTAGACAGTGGCTATATTGAGCACTTCTTACTGGGCATTACTCGTGAACAAATTGGTAGCCAGCTGATGTCTGTCTGGAATATGCCAGAAGAAGTCATTATTGGCTTGAGACACCAAAAGAATCAGGCCTTCGAAGGTGTAAATGCTGAATACGCCGGTTTACTGCAGCTCACTCAACATATGCTGGCTGACGCAGGCGTTGTTCCTAAACCAGCCGACAAACTTGATGAAAGTATTTATACCCGTCTGCACATCACACCAGAAAAAGCCGAGGAAGCTTTGGCACAATTACTGGAAAGCAAAGATGATGTTGCAGCCGTGGCGGGTCTCATGGGGCGTTAGTTTACTTTACTTGTTAGAGAAAGCCCGGACATCGTCTCGGCCTTTCTCTATTTATATTTCATTAAAGTGTACATACTCTAAACCAGTGGTAGAATAGCTGAAGGATTATTTAAATAAGGATAGCCGGTAGTGTTTAGTGGTAATTTGATCAGTCGTGCAATAAAACTCTCACTAGTGATAGCTCTAGTAATCCAACTCAGCGCCTGTGCAACGAACTTTAGACAAGCCTTACAAAATCTAGAAGCACACAACTATCCTGAAGCCCTTCATTATTTCGAGCAGGACGCAAAGCTCGGCTACCGAATTCCCGCATTGCATGCAGCGAACCTTTATATCCTCGACTATCAAGTCCCTAGAGATCTGGAAAAATCCCGTCTTTATCTCGATATCGCAGAAAAAGCAGATTATGGGCGCTATGACCAAGCTTATGACTATTACATACCCTTGATAAAAGCCTACCAAATTCTTGCTGACACTGAAGAGCCAGATAAGTCATTAGCTTTTAAAATCCTGAAAAGCGAAAAGTACCAGGAGTATTATTGGGCATTGGCAGTATTAGCGCATAGCAGCCTGGTTGGGCACGGGACTGAGCGTAATCTTGACAATGCACGCTACTATTTTGAGAAATCGATTGAAAACCAGGTTTTTGACAGCTCCAATGCTTTCTATGCTTGGTGGCTGGCAACATATCCCAATGATTCATTTAGAAACCCGCAACGTGCTTTAGAAATGATAGAGGATATCATCGATGATGAGGACCTTTCAGACCGCCCTCTTTTTCTAGACACTGCTGCTGCCGTTTATGCGGCTAATGGTTTATTCGAACGAGCAGTAATCACGCAAAGGGATGCTTTATCGAGTTTAAAATACTATAGCGCCAAGCACCACTATATGGAGCAGTACCAAGCACCTCTCAACGCCCGCTTGGAATTGTATGAATCTGGCAAACCCTGGATATTTTCGGATGAGGAGATCGCTTTGTGCGGCTACGACTCAAAGCGTTGTATGAAATCACTACTTTCAGTAACGCCTATTGATAAAATGTCCCTACAGCTGGACATGCACTAACTTAGGTTTTTTGAACCTGTTTCTTACGCCGCTTCATCTTCGCATGTAGCAGGTCATTTTCTCCATATTCTTCCAAAATTCGCTCCAGCGTTCGCTCTACTTTGCTGGTAATACGAATTCGCTCCATCTGTGACCAGGTTGCCAATTCCCCTTGTCGAACCAGCTCTAGTAACTCGGCTTCAGACAGCGGGCTAAGTATTTGCCGAAAATCGAATTTTCTAAAATCCGGGTAGACATTAATATTGGCGCTGTATTCCTGGTTTAGCACCGAGGCAACGGTATTCATCAAGACATTAAAACGCGTCCAGTTTGGAGTATATTTCTGACTCACGGCACAAGTTGCTTTGGCAAAACGGCTAGCACTCTTATGCGTTAGCCAGCGTACCCAACTTGGAATTCTCGTGTTATCCCAACCATCTTTAGTAAACAATACGATCGGATTAATCAAACTTCCGATATAGTGATTCACATCGTATAAACGAGCCAAACGCTTAGCCGGCAAGTCATCACTAAAAGAACCGTCTATCCAGCGTCGTGTGGGTAGATAGGCTTGACGCTCACCAAGCTCATTCTTCGCTTCCAACATGACAGAAGGGAAAATACCGGGCACTGCACACGAAGCAAGCACAGCAGTACGAATATAAACATTTGGTGAAGTAATCGCATTCAACAAACGAGAGGTCTGATGGAGTTCTGCAGGCGCTACGGAAATATTGATCCGACGGCCTGTGAGTTCATACGCTTCTTGGAAGGTCAGATCAGGTACCAAACGATTGAGCACATGCTCTTCAAAATCTTTGATATCAGCGCGCTTTCTCTTTCCATACAAGAGCTTTTTAAGCCAGCCTGCATTTTCTTTCGCCTCAGCTAACATTCTCACTGGCTGAATGAGTTCTTTTAGCTCCAAATCTGTATGCGTACCAAATATGGCTGTAATGACCGAGCCCGCACTAGCGCCTGATATAACACTTGGTAGAAGATTTTGCTGAAGCAAGGCTTTTACAACACCAATGTGGAAATGTCCAAGTGCACCGCCGCCACTGAGCATCAGCGCTGTTCGGCCGTAGCAAAGGCTGGCTCGATGAAAGAAGTCTAGGCGCTCTTCATAATCGATCTGCGAGGCATCTAATTCTGCGATATGCTCTATGGACTCAACTATCTCATCGACATACTCTTCGATAAGTTTCTTCGTACCATACTTGGCATGGTTATAGAGAACAGGCTTACCCATTCCCCCCATATTGCCATGTATACCTTCATTCAGAGCGAACAGTAAGCCATGATAATTGTTGTCTCGACGAAGCCTCTGAAGAGCTTCTAGACGATGACGAATCTGTTTGTAGTCATATTCGCTTGTATGCTCAAGCTCTTTCCATTCGCTGGCACCCGAAGCCAGGTCATGTTTTTCTGCCGCACTGCACCAAGCCTGATAGCTTTCTGCAGCGGCCATGTTGATTTCAAGCTTAGCTAGTTTCTTGGATGAGCTTTCAAAAAACACTCGTACTCTCCGAAGTAAAGTCATGATTGCTTTCAAGCTTAACAGGAGATACCACTTTTCGCCGTATTATTTACCATTTTATGAGTATTCTTCAGGTTTTGTATGACCCAGATCATTCTTGAAGTGCCATCGCTTTACTCTGCTCCATGTTATGATACGCGCCGTCCTTTCAATCACTTCGAGTTTCCGATGACTATTGAAATCATTCCCTTTGAACGCTTGCTCATCGCTTTTATCCCTACTTTCTTTGTGATTGCTCTAATGCGATATTGGGGGCTGGCATACGGAAAAGCCTGTTACTCAATCATCCGCATGCTACTCCAGCTGCTATTAATTGGCTACGCGCTGATCATGATCTTCGAATCAGAAAGCAGCTTGCTCACCTTGGCTGTTCTATCAGTGATGATGCTGGCATCGAGCTGGATATCTCTAAACACGCTGTCAGATAGCACTGGCAACAACGCACTATCAACAAAGGGACGCTTTCAGTTATTCAGTAAAGCGCTGATTGCGGTATTTATTGGTGGCGGTTTAATGCTTGCTCTGGTCACACAGCTAGTGTTACAGCTAGACCCTTGGTACTTGCCACGTTATATGATTCCACTAGCCGGGATGATTTTTGCAACCTCAATGACCAGCATTAGTTTGGCTGGCGAACGTTTACAGGCTGAACTTCGTAGTGGCCATGTTTACGAAACTGCACGGAATACGGCTTTCAACACGGCAATGATTCCAAATATCAATGCAATGTTCGCCGTCGGTCTGGTCTCGCTACCTGGAATGATGACGGGGCAAATACTCTCTGGCGTATCGCCTTTTATTGCCGCTCGCTATCAGATAATGGTGATGTGTATGCTATTTGCCGCTGCAGGGATCTCTTCAGTCATTTTTATGACCTTGAGCCGATCATTATTAGATAAGAAATTGGAGTCAGAGTAAAAACAGCCATTTTTACTCTGACCCCAAATATGGGGAGCTTACTGCATTAAAGGGGAGTCGGACACACTAAAGTCGAAACCTTCAATGTCGGCATCCATAATTAATGAATGAATATACTGGGCAATCGCTTTACGTCTAACCTTTTCATTCAGGTAATCAGAAATTCGTTCTTTAACCATCTCATAAGGTAAAGCTTTACCTTCTTCTTTGTGGTTAATGAAAACAACATGCACACCATAACGGCTTTCGATTGGCGCACTGGCTAAACCTTCAGGACAATTGAATAACTGACGTTCGAATTCTGGCACAGTTTGGCCTTTACCAAGCTGCCCAAGGTGACCACCCGTCTCTTTTGAAGGGCATTTGGAATGCATCTTGGCCAGCTCTTCAAACTGCCCAATATTTTCTTGTAAGCGTTTAATCAGTTGCTCTGCCAGTTCCGTTGCTTCGGAACGAGCATTGGCATCATCGGGTGATGCATCAAGCAAGATATGACGCGCCTCGACCAAGGGGCTGGTCATGAATTTTTTAGGATTTGCTTCAAAATACTGACGGCAATCATCTTCACTGGCCGAAGGTACTTCGACTTCGGTATCTAACAAAGCTTCAAGAAACGCATCTTCAGTACTCTGGGCTTCTTGGCTCTTTGCACCACCTGCTAGATTTAAAGCTTCAGCACGCTGCTTAAGAAGCTCACTGATAATCAGAGACTCACAAGCCTTATTTTTCGATTCCGTGTGCGTTTGGGCCACGTGGTACTGCATTTCTTTGACGATGGCTGTTTCATCAAATTCTGTTTGATTCACTCGGATCATATCTAACTCCAACTTAGTCTATATTTTCAAAGGGGTCAGACTCGATTGAAACTAAGGTTTCAATCGAGTCTGACCCCTTTGAAAATATCCCCGCGCTTTGCGGGGATAAGATGGCTATTAAGCCTTACTACGTACAACCTGATAGTTACGAGAGAAGTACTTAACTGGCACACTCCAAACATGAACTAAACGGCTGAATGGGAAGACCAAGAACAAAGTCATACCCAAGGCTACGTGTAGCTTAAAGATTGGGTGAACATCAGCAATCGCTGCTGAAGCTTCAACGCCGTTAAACAAGACCATATTTTGCGCCCAGCTCATTAGCTTAACCATTTCAACACCATCCAGGTGACCCATCGATACGAAGATCGAGATCAAGCCTAGTAGTAGCTGAACCAACAACAAGAGTAGGATAAGGATATCCATTCTTGAGCTAGTCGCTCGCACTCGCTCATTACCTAAACGACGCTTAACAAGAATCACCAAGCCATATAAGCACACCAGGCCAAAGAAGCCACCCATGCCCATTGCGACCATTTGCTTGAAACTATCGCTTACGCCAAGTGTTTCCCATACCACATGTGGCGTTAATAGGCCCACAAAGTGCCCCATCAAAACCATAATGATACCCACGTGGAAAGGGCGGCTGCCTTTTCGTAATTGAGCACTTTCTAACATCTGGCTTGAACCAGTTTTCCAGGTATATTGATCGCGGTCGTAACGCACAATCGAACCTAAAACGAACACTGCCAAAGCAATGTAGGGGTAAATTCCAAAGAATAAATGATTTAAGTAATCCATTTTCTTATCCTCTCTTATCGGAGATAGAAGATTGTGACGAGGACGGCGTGGCATCAAAACCTACCCAGTTAACCGGGATATCTTGGTCACGACGCTGAGCTTCGCTGGGTCGACGCGTTGAAGACTCGCAGCTTTTATCTAGTGACTCAGCACCAAACTTCACTTCTTCCTCTTCCCATTCTTTGTCGATTGCTTTTTTCGTGTCATCTCGCTTCTCATCAGCGATTTGCTCACGAATTTCGTCCAATTCGATCTTACTGTCAGCAAAGTCCAGAAGCGCCTCAAACAAAACCGAGTAATCACTTTTACGTTTTTCCAAGCGACACTGGATCAAGCCTAAAATATGCTCCATTTCCTGCAACCAATTCTGGGCGTTCTCTTTACCTTGGGTTGAGAGAAACTCCAGGAACAAGGGGATGTAGTCAGGCAACTCGTGCTTGTCCAGCTCTAAACCTGCTTCGCGGTACATATCGACCAGATCTACCATTGCCTGGCCACGATCACGGGATTCGCCGTGTACGTGCTCAAACAACCATAGCGCGACCGAACGTCCACGATCGAATAGACCACCGTATTCACTCTGCCAGTCCATTAGATCCATCGCTGCCCGGTTTTCAATAAACGCCAGCAACTTGGTTTCGATGGCTGGCGCTAGGCCAGCCTCCGCTACCACTTGATCCAATTCACCTTTGTAAAGAAGGATGTCTTCCCGTGGGTAATCCATCAAACAAGATACAACAGCTAGCACCTTCGCATTTGAAGTATCCATCTTAGTCACCTCCTGAAACCGCGATGATATTCGCTCGGTTACTTGGTTTGTTACCACCAAACATGTTGACTTCGTTGTTACCATCGCTACAGCCATTGCCGAAGCTGAAACCACATGAACTCTTCATGTCGTAAGCATCTTCTGCGTAAGCTTTATGGCTTGATGGCACGACGAAACGGTCTTCGTAGTTAGCAATCGCCATGTAACGATACATTTCTTCAACCTGTAAGGCTGTTAAACCCGTCTTCTTCAAAACTTCCAGATCTTCTTTGCCTTCTACTTGCTGTGAACGCTTGAATGAACGCATTGCCAGCATTCTTTCTAGTGCATTCACAACTGGCGCTTCTTCACCGGCCGTTAGCAAATTAGCCAAGTACCGTACCGGAATACGCAGTGACTTAATGTCTGGAAT
>NZ_LWGE01000449.1:0-655 GCF_001635315.1 Oleiphilus sp. HI0123 | reverse complement strand
TTAGAGCGCACCCCTGATAAGGGTGAGGTCGGCAGTTCAAGTCTGCCCAGGCCTACCAGATTTCAGTTACTCATCGTTAAATGATTACTCGCATAGCAGGCTATGCTTCGCAGTCATTTGCCTAGATTAACTAAAATCTACGATTTTTTGAGTCTGACTTTAATGAACGTTAAAGCAGAGGATAAAATGCTCTGGGATTGGGGCTATAGCTCAGCTGGGAGAGCGCCTGCCTTGCACGCAGGAGGTCTGCGGTTCGATCCCGCATAGCTCCACCAATTTCCAAAATTGAAATGATTATAAATAAGTGTATTTGCTTGGTTTAAGTTTGAATTAAGTAAAGTGTATTTATTTCTAATCATGCGATTAGAAGCTCTTTAACAATTAGGTAAGTAATAGTAGACGTTGTTTTATGTTGTGATGACATAATGCAACTCATTGCTAAGTGATTAGATTATTCACATATCAGCGAATAATTTAATCATGGATAACGAAAGAAATGAGATTCATATCAAGCGTTATCCGGCGAAAACGTTACGAATGGTCATATATATAGCTTAAGTACTAAGATGGTAAAAGGTCGTCTTAGAAGACTACTTCGGGTTATATAGTTAAGTGACTAAGCGCATACGGTGGATGCCTTGGCAGTCAGAGGCGA
>NZ_LWGE01000448.1:0-291 GCF_001635315.1 Oleiphilus sp. HI0123 | reverse complement strand
TCGCCTGCATAGGGCCCACCTTGTTCCGGGTTTTCTATGTCAACGATACTACCGTCTTCTTTCATATACTTATGCTCAAAGTATATTTGGTATCGTCCTGCTTTATCATCAGTGTTTAGCAAGTCCAGGCTTGCACTTCTTTCTCGGTCTTGTAACACGATGCGCTGAGGGTTCAGCACTAGCCCGGCAGAGACTTGAAATGAGATGAGTAAGGTGAATAGAGTTAATAAGGTGTTCTTGAAAAGCCAAAGGCTAGGTTTGTTTCTCTGTTTCATGTTGGTTCGTATAACG
>NZ_LWGE01000447.1:0-319 GCF_001635315.1 Oleiphilus sp. HI0123 | reverse complement strand
AATACCGACGAAATTATTTCCCTTACCAAGGCCATGGTCGATGCAGGTAGTCAACTCGAGTGGGGCAGTGAAAAGGTGATGGATAAGCACTGTGTTGGAGGCTTACCTGGCAATAGAACGACACCCATCGTCGTCGCTATTGTAAGTGCTGCCGGTTTGATCATGCCGAAAACTTCCTCACGCGGTATTACCTCACCTGCCGGTACCGCCGACACCATGGAAACTCTTGCTCCCGTGACCTTGAGCATTGAGCAAATGAGATCAGTAGTTGAACAAGAAGGCGGCTGTATTGCCTGGGGAGGCTCAGTTAGCCTTAGCC
>NZ_LWGE01000446.1:0-215 GCF_001635315.1 Oleiphilus sp. HI0123 | reverse complement strand
CGCGATTCGTGAAGGTGGTCGTACTGTAGGTGCGGGTGTTGTAGCTAAGATTGTTGAATAATCTTAGTCTATGTTTGGAAGGCAGCTTGATGCTGCCTTCTTTTGTATAGGCCAGTAGCTCAATTGGCAGAGCAGCGGTCTCCAAAACCGCAGGTTGGGGGTTCGATTCCCTCCTGGCCTGCCATTTATTCTAGTAATAAATGGTAGTGGAACAG
>NZ_LWGE01000445.1:0-4174 GCF_001635315.1 Oleiphilus sp. HI0123 | reverse complement strand
GGCAACACCTCAAATTATTCAATGTGTGTGCCTATTTTGAAACGAAAAATATTGATAAGGACGTTTAGATAGTGATAACAAGTCAAAGGAGATGACTGATGATAGAAAGGGAAGAATTCGAGTTAGCATTTTATGCAGCAAAAGGCGCTTATGAGTTAGATGCAGGGGGTGGGTTTCTTAAGCATCTTGGTTATGAGTTTGTTGAGAATGGGATCTGGACAATAGAACAAACGGGACTTAAAGCGGCCCTTTATTCAGATGGTACGGGAAATTATGTATTGGCTTTTGCAGGTACTGAAGGTTCCCAAGATTGGTATCAGAATGTATCCAGCCTGGGCTACGGTCAATGGGAGAGTGTACGACAACAAATATTTGAAATGTTTAATGATATTAACTTCGACGTTGGTGATATTGCCACACTGACTGTAACTGGCCATAGTCTTGGTGGAGCTTTGGCGCAGTATGCTGCTTACGAAATAGTGAGCGAGGGAAAACTAGCAGCTAATCAAATAGACCTATTAACCTTCAATGGTTTAGGTGGAGAAGCTAGTCTAGATTCGAAACATTCTGATTATGATAAAGACCTCCTCGCAGACGCAGATATCTATCACTATTATGAACCCTCAGATCTAGTCGTCCAGCTCTCTGAGCATGTCGGAGGTCAGACATCTAACTATCAACTTAGCTCATCAACTGAAGCAGAGTTCTTCCTCGATGCTCATTCCTTAGCAACCATTGAGCTACAGATGAAGGATGGCAGTGTATTAATAGATTCTCAAGCCAACCATCACTATTTTAATTTGGATGATATTTTGCCGTTAGTTCAAGCTTTGAGCTCTGGAACAAATGGCCTATTGGGTGGTGGTGATCAAGAAATCAGTGAAATGGAGGCGATGGCGAGATTATTTACTATATTACCAGGAATTTCCTTGATTGAGGCCTTCCCCCTTAAATCAAGTGAATATACGGAATTAAGAGATTGGGTTCTGGATAACGTTGCAGAAACGGTACTTGATGTAACTGACCCGACTGAGAGAGCGGTGACAGTATTCGGGCTTGGTGCGGCAATAGGGGCTCTCTCTACAGGACTTAACTTTTCTAGACTTCCCCTCCTCCTCGAAGCGGGTTCCCAATTAACGGCTTCTTATCTAGAGTATTTAAATGCAAACAATGATCAGCCGGACGCGACAACACCGGCAAAGGATGCCTTAGCGTTTAGTCTGTTTTCGATACTTAGCGGTGGCAGACTCAATGATCAGGGGGGGATGGAAGGAGGGACTATTAGTCGTGTGGAAGTTAATCATATACTAGAGGGCAGCGCTCCTCACGAAGCTCAAAGATACTCTGAGGTTTTTCAAGCTGTAGCGGATATATTAGGTGAAAATGTAGAAGATGGTCTTAAGGGGTATATTGACTTCCATCATACGCTGTTGAGTCAGGGCATACACTTTTCGACTGTTGCTGATGCTAGAGGAGTGGATAGAGAGCAATTAGAGCACTGGCTTAATCAATCCGGTTACTTTGATCTGGACGCCCGATTAGCCCGATATAGTGTGATCAATAATCTGCCATTCATCCTAATGGGCCCTGAACTGGCAAGTGCTGTTTCTTCGGAAATCAGGGAATCAGATCGCTATGCTAAAGATACTTATTCCGAACCCTATTGGGTTGATAGGCTTAATTTTTATGAGCTAACACTTTCACAAAACCGAGAGAACCTTCCATATGGGGACGGCTTGGGGACTGAATACGCACTTTTTAAGGACTTGCAAACTGGAGATATAGCTAAAAACTACCTCTTCGCAGATAAGGTAAATACATATACTTTCGGGACAGAAGACAATGATACTTCTGGATTAGAGGGCGGAGAGTATCATGATCACCTATATGGAAATGGCGGTGATGACATTTTATTTGGCAGAGAGGGCGAAGATGTTCTAGATGGCGGAAAAGGAAACGACCACCTTCACGGCGGCACTGGAAACGATTTCTTAGTCGGCGGAGCAGACAACGATACCTACCACTTCACACAAGGTCACGGCTACGACAGGATTGAAGATACTGAAGGAATAAACACCCTCATAATTGGTGGTCGAACCATCACTGCTCTAGAAAAAGTTTCTGGTACAGAAGACTCATATAAAAACGCATTAGATGAAAACGATCCCTATCGCTATCAACTCACTGTGTCAGGCTTTAGAGCCGTAGGCGCTAATGGGGATATTGTCGACGTCATCGCTCAATCAGACTTTTCCCGCTTCGGTATTAATGTTGAAAACAACGAACCTGAACCAAGCCCCGCAGGTGGAGACATCGTCGTCGGTTCAGGCCATAACTACGATGGTGTTAACAACTGGGCTCCCAGTAGAGGTGGAACGGCTACTATTGAAGATAATATTTTCTATGATGCCAGCTTATATGATGCTGACTTATATAACGATGGATACGCCGGCAATGACTGGGAGTTCTGGGGCAGTCATGGCAATGATTATCTAAAAGGCGGTGTAGAAGATGACGTACTGAAAGGTAATCTAGGTGATGATGACCTGCTCGGTGGCGAAGGTAACGACGAGCTATTCGGTCATGCTGGTAAAGATAACCTTGTTGGCGGAACGGGTAATGATACCTTGGTTGGCGGCAGTGGGTCCGATACCTTGTCGGGTGGAGAAGGTATCGACTTCATCTTTGGCAATGGCCCTTACATAAATATTGATGCTGAAACGGGCGAAGTGCTCAATGAAGCCGGAACTGATGTCGGTGATGTAGATATCGTCGACGGGGGGGCCGGAAATGACCGAATCTCTTCAGGCAAGTACACCGACATACTATCGGGTGGTGCGGGCGAGGACCAAATATATGGTGGCGAAGGTAATGACGTTATTGATGGTGGTGCCGACAATGATTTTATTATGGGAGACTCCGCCGGTAACCGTGTTCGCTATACTGAGCCTGGTTTAGGTGGTGATATTCGCATCTTTACCATCACAGATCATATTGACCGTCTGGATGAAAGCCTGAGCTATAACGATACCATTGATGGTGGTCAGGGGGACGATATCATCTTGGGTGAAGCGGGTGATGATACGATTGACGGTGGTGATGGAGATGACTACATCGAAGGTGATAAATCCAACGACAATGGCTTTTTCACAGCTGAAGGTCAGTATCTGTCTTATACCAATAAGGAGGGTGTAGAGCGCTTAATTACGGCTGATGATTATGTCGAATTCCAAGAAGAATGGAGCGGTAACGATACCCTAAAAGGCGGTGCTGGCGTCGATACAATATACGGCAATGGTGGAAATGATACGCTTCATGGTGGGAGTGAGACTGACTGGCTTTATGGGGGAACGGGCTCCGACACAATTAATGGTGATGAAGGTAGTGATGTTCTCTATGGCGACGAAGGGAATGACCGTCTTAATGGCGGGGAGCAGCATGACTGGCTTTACGGCGGTGAAGGTGATGATCAATTATATGGCGGCGCAGGTAATGACCAGATCCAGGGTGGAAAAGGTGATGACGTTTTATCTGGAGGCTCGGGTACAGACCGCTTAGACGGAGGCGCGGGTAATGATACCTTTATCGTGAAGCCCGGTGACGGTACGATCTATATTACTGATACCCAAGGCATCAATATCCTAGCTTTTGAGGGTGGTTTGAATGCTGGCGATATTTATACCTATGCGAGACCTTCTTCTCAAGATCCTACAAGCGACAGTTTTATTAAGATAAATTATGGCTCGAATGAAAGTGATGTGATCGCTATGTCGCAGACGACTTTCTCGTACATCCGTGAAGCTCGATTTGCTGATGGTTCAAGTTTATCTCTCATTGTCGACAACTTGTCCAATGGAACTAACCTAGGAACGGATAGTGATGACCATATCACCTCGGACGGCGTAGGCTCGAAGCACTATTATGGGTTCAGTGGTGCCGACACTATTGATGCCGGAGACGGCCAGGATTATGTCTATGGTGGTGATGATAACGACGCAATCAATGGCAATAGTGGGGATGATTATCTGTATGGTGATGTCGGTGATGACGTTATTGCAGGAGGAGAAGGAGACGATGTCATTTTTGGCGGAGCAGGAAATGATACCTACCTGTATAGCCTGGGTGATGGTGCTGACTATATCTCGACCTATGATGAAACTGAAGGTCGACAAGA
>NZ_LWGE01000444.1:0-815 GCF_001635315.1 Oleiphilus sp. HI0123 | reverse complement strand
GGACATTCTTTCTAAAACCGACCCAGACGACAGTAACCAAGATGGTATTTCAGGCAAACCCAATTGGGTTTGGGATCAGCAAAAACAAGCACCGGCACTTGGCCGTTTTGGCTGGAAAGCAGGCACCCCCAACCTTCGTCAACAAAACGCTAGCGCGTTCAAGGGGGATCTCGGCATTAGTACACCGTTATTTCCACAACATTGGGGCGACTGCACTCCTTCACAAACAAGCTGCCGAAAACAAGCCCATGGAAACCGCACCCGCCAAGCCCCGGATATCAACCACATGGAAGCGCCAAAGGCGATGACCGATGCTTTATTGCTGTATACAAGAAATATCGCGGTACCCATTCGAAAAATAGACAATGCAGAAATGGTCAATAAAGGAAAAGCCGTCTTTCACTCCGCTGGCTGTGCCGCGTGCCATACTCCAAGCTATCAAACATCCGGGCATACTGAGCAAACTTCTCTTAACATGCAAACCATCTGGCCTTACACCGATCTATTACTGCATGACATGGGGCTAGGGCTGGCGGACAATCGACCCGAGTTTAAGGCAAACGGACAGGAATGGAGAACCGCTCCACTTTGGGGGCTCGGTTCAGACAAATACGTAAATGGCAGCCATTTTCTTCTGCATGACGGCCGCGCACGCAGTATACTTGAAGCAATTATGTGGCATGGCGGCGAGGCCGAATCTGCCAAGCAAGCCGTACAAACAATGCCCCAAGAGCAACGCGCACAACCCATTCGAAAAATAGACAATGCAGAAATGGTCAATAAAGGAAAAGCCGTCTTTCACTCCGCTGGCTGTG
>NZ_LWGE01000443.1:0-544 GCF_001635315.1 Oleiphilus sp. HI0123 | reverse complement strand
AGGCCTTGTTGTTGTATCTCGGTGCCTGCTTTCTCATAGCAAATAGATAACTTCTTCAGGCACAGCTCTAGCGCAGCATCCCCTAACGCACTAAAAGGCGGGCACTGTGATAGAAATTGTTTCTTATCATCTAGCTCCATAAACTTATGACCCTGTATTCAAACGGCGCAAGCCTCTACCAATCATCTCTGGGAAAAATCGTGTCATACTGGAAAAACGTTGTTTCTGTGCTGCCGTAAAATGTGGTCGAATTTGCTAACATCGCCACTCGTAATTCATTCTTATCATCAATTGGGCCTTGTAGTGAGATAGCCCACTGCTCTCCCGCATCATCTGATTTTT
The DNA here is from genome assembly GCF_001635315.1 of Oleiphilus sp. HI0123. Taxonomy (NCBI): domain Bacteria; kingdom Pseudomonadati; phylum Pseudomonadota; class Gammaproteobacteria; order Oceanospirillales; family Oleiphilaceae; genus Oleiphilus; species Oleiphilus sp. HI0123. The sequence continues at coordinate 202 of NZ_LWGE01000443.1, read as the reverse complement.
CTAACATTAGCGGCTGAGCATCTTTATTTTGTTCACTAACCAAAGCAACTTGTGCTCCCTGTAAAGGGTGATTTGATCGCGCTTTTAGAACTGGCTGACTACCGCCAGTTTGTACCAGCTGAAACTTAACTTCTAAATCCCCATTTCTAAAGGTACATTGCCCGCTCTGATAACGACAGTTAGACCTGGCCACCATGGCATA
>NZ_LWGE01000442.1:0-355 GCF_001635315.1 Oleiphilus sp. HI0123 | reverse complement strand
TAGGGCTAGTTTTTCTTCTGCAGGTAGATCTATACCAAACTGGTGGCCTTTGTTCTCAACAAAATCACCGCACTTCAAGAATACTGCATCATGTGGATTAGACGAAAGTACATGCGCAGCAGGCGTGCCTTTAGGGAAATGGACAATGCCATCTGGCTGACCGCTTAAGGTAATATTCAGGTCATGCTGTAACTTAGTGATCTTCTGCGGGCGACTGTTCTCTGCCAGCGGATCGTCAGACTTCATCAACTCATCGAAGGCCATTTCGAATTGTTCGATACGTCCTTTAACCGTGTAGTCAGGTGAACCGTCTTCAAGGAAAGTCACTTCACCAATCGCATTGTTATGTAGGAAT
>NZ_LWGE01000441.1:0-347 GCF_001635315.1 Oleiphilus sp. HI0123 | reverse complement strand
CGATAGCAGGGTTGATTGTGTATTTAGCTATATAGCGACGTGCTCTAAAGTTGTCGGCATCACAACCTGAATCTTCTGGCAACAAACCAAATTGTGTCTTCATCTTATGAGCGGTTTGCCAGGTTCGGGTAATCACTTCCCCGACACGTCCCATCGCTTGGGAGTCGGAGGAAATCATACTGAAGGCACCGCGGTCATGGAAAATATCTTCGGCGGCAATCGTTTCTTTACGGATTCTTGAGTCAGCAAAGGCAACATCTTCAGGAATAGAACTATCTAAATGGTGACATACCATCAGCATATCCAGGTGCTCGTCAACCGTGTTACGCGTGTAAGGGCGTGTTGGG
>NZ_LWGE01000440.1:0-649 GCF_001635315.1 Oleiphilus sp. HI0123 | reverse complement strand
AAGTTTTTACTTGTTCAGTTTGCTAAGCGTCCTTTGTTGGGGCATGTAAAAACTCGTATTGCGAAAGTCTTGGGTGAGGAGGCTGCGCTATCTATTCATATGGAGCTTGTTGCAGATATTGCTTTAAGATTTAGTCAGTGTATCGCTTGTGACTATCAGTTATGGTTTGATCAAAAGAGTGCTTCGTTTGACTCGCTTGAAGCAGAATCTATAAATGCCCATAAAAAGCTTAAGGCACTAATTGCAGAAGAAGGTTTAGACTGCCACGAACAGCGAGGGGAAAATCTTGGTGAGCGAATGTGCGATACCCTTGAGCGTAGTTTAGTTGATTATCAGAGCGTTGCGATTATTGGCAGTGATTGTCCGAATGTCACTGTATCTGACCTGAAAGTTGTAAAAGATTCATTAAGTGAGCATGACGTGGCGATCATACCCGCAGAAGATGGTGGTTATGTATTACTAGCCTTACGCAGAGAAGCTCTGGCCCGAGTTAATGGTAATTGGCTCGATGGTGTTGAGTGGGGGAGTGATAAGGCGCTGGAGCAAACGCTTAGTTGCTGCAGTCGGATAGGACTAAGCTATCAAGTGCTTCCTGACTCGTGGGACGTTGACGAAGTGGCTGACTATGAGCGTTGGAAGGAAGTTATAG
>NZ_LWGE01000439.1:0-910 GCF_001635315.1 Oleiphilus sp. HI0123 | reverse complement strand
GCTCAAAGTATATTTGGTATCGTCCTGCTTTATCATCAGTGTTTAGCAAGTCCAGGCTTGCACTTCTTTCTCGGTCTTGTAACACGATGCGCTGAGGGTTCAGCACTAGCCCGGCAGAGACTTGAAATGAGATGAGTAAGGTGAATAGAGTTAATAAGGTGTTCTTGAAAAGCCAAAGGCTAGGTTTGTTTCTCTGTTTCATGTTGGTTCGTATAACGTTTTCGGTCAGTGTTTATTAGATGGTTTATTTTGCTGGCGCAATAATGAAGCAATCGGGCAAACAGTTAAATACCGAAAAGCAAAAAAGGCGCTAAATGCGCCTTTTTTAAACATATAACACTTAATTGTGCTTACTGGTAAGTAACTTCTACTTGATACTCTACAGAGTTAACACCGTTTGACAAAGCCAGAGCACCGTTAGCAACGGTTAGTGTTCCACCTAGAGATAATGCATGGTTAGTTTGTAGAGTTACGCCCGTAAGAGTTGTTGCACCTTCACCGTTATCGAGCATTGCTGGTGCAAAGGACAGTTCAGATGCGCCTGAAGTACCTGCAGTTAAAGCAATATCGACTTGTTGACCGTCGGTTCCAGCCACATTAATCGCGGCCAATGTACCGTTACCAGAGCCGAAGCATGCAGCGCCTGAACGTGCACCGCCTGTAGTGATAGTACAAGTATCTGAGTCGCTAGCTAGAACGTCACCTAGATCCATTTGAGTCGCTTCAGTTAATGAAATTGGCTGAACCAGGTTTAGTGAAGCGTTGAATGTATCTGCAGTAGCGGTACCTGCGATAAGACCAGAGATCATTGTTGCTGCAATTGCTGATTTTTTAAATAATGTTTTCATGGATAGTATTCCCAGTTTTAAAATTGATTCATTTATAAGGCTGCTTCGTTTCGTTGTCTGTT
>NZ_LWGE01000438.1:0-2983 GCF_001635315.1 Oleiphilus sp. HI0123 | reverse complement strand
GAATAATGGCATAAAAGAAATCACCGAGAAGGGTATTGTGACTCAGGACGGTGTCGAGCACGAGCTGGATTTGATTGTCTACTCAACCGGTTATGATGCTACTGATGGCGTGATCTCATATCCGGTGGTGGGTAAAGGCGGTAAGACCTTAGCTCAGGCATGGAGTGACTTCCCCAGAGCTTATTTAGGGACGAGTGCGCCAGGCTTTCCAAATTTGTTTATTGTCACAGGGCCTAATACAGGCATTGGTCATACCTCCGCTTTGTTTATTATTGAGTCGCAAATGAAATACATCATGAACAGTATTTCGGCGCTTAAACAAAGTGGCAAAAAAGTGATCGAAGTCAATGTAGATGCTGAGGAGAAATATACCGATTTAATTCATCACGAGATGGCCAAAACGGTTTGGCAGCGTGGCGGTTGTAACTCTTGGTATAAGAGCAAGAGCGGAAAAGTGATTGCCATGTTCCCGGGGTTTAGTTTTACCTTCAGACGCTGGGCTAAGAAATTTAAACGCCAAGATCACTCTTTTAACTCTTAAGTAGTAAAAACGATGAAAAAAATAACAAGTTTTAAAGACAGGGTAGTGGTGATAACAGGGGCTGCCTCGGGTATGGGGCGCGCCTATGCGCTGGCTTTTGCTAAGCAAGGTAGTCATCTGGCTTTGTGTGACTATGACGAGGAAGGCTTAGGCGAGACGATCTCGTTGCTACCAGAATCACAAAAAGTCTTTGCACAGGCCTTTGATATCTCAGATGAGCAGGCAGTGTTTGAGTTCGCCGATCAGGTTAAACAACACTTGGGTCAAGCATTTATGCTTGTCAATAATGCGGGGGTTGAAGGCAGTGGTGAGCCGGTTTGGGCGACAGAGCAATCATATTTTAAGCGGGTGATGGATGTTAATTACTATGGTGTGATTCATGGTACTCGCGCATTTCTATCTGACATGCTGGCTAATAACCAAGGCGTGATTGTGAATGTCTCAAGTATCTTTGGCCTGACGGGAACACCCAATCATGCTGATTATTGTGGTAGTAAATTTGCCGTACGAGGTTTTACCGAAGCTTTAATGGTCGAATTATCGGCCAGTGATATTCAGGTACACCTTCTACATCCAGGGGGGATTCGAACCAATATCGTAAGGCATGAACATGCCCGAGACTTTTCTCAGAACTTTCTGACTACTGAACCAGAGGATATTGCCGAACATTTAATTAAGTCAGTTAAGAAAAATAAGCCTCGTATTGTCTATGGAAATAATGCTATTAAAGTGTGGTTGGCTTCCAAACTGTTGCCTTTACCGCTTGTTTGCGCGATGGTTTGGTCAGAAATGAAGAAGGTTATCGACCTTCGAGCGTATAAATACAAATAAGGATATTGAAATGTTGATAAAAAGTTTACTGGCTTTAGCTGCCATTTTGTTAGTTTTTGTGGGTGCCACGTTCATCGCTCCGGCTCCAATGGGTAAAGCGGTCTATGAATGGGCTGCTCCCTTCGAGGCTGGTTTATATGGCTTGGAAAAGGCTCAGGTAAATATTGGCGAGATGGATATTTATCTCTACCAAAATGAAATAAAACCTGAGCGTCCTACTATCGTTATGTTGCATGGCTATAGTGCCGATAAAGATGTCTGGCCACGTTTTGCTCAGTTTTTTAGCGAGCACTATAACGTGCTAATTCCTGATATGGCTGGTCATGGTGAAACGGGCTTCCATAAAGATTGGGATTACGGTGGACCTGCTCAGGTTGAACGTATCATCGCTTTGCTTGATAAATTAGCGCTCGATAAAGTTCATGTTATTGGCAATTCAATGGGCGGATTTATCGCAGGCCACTTTGCTCGTATGTATCCTCAGCGAACACTGAGCTCGACCTTAGTTGATCCGGCAGGTGTTGAGTCACCCATCAAGAGTGATATGGAGAAGATGCTAGCAGCAGGGCGCAATCCTTTCGAAATACACAGTCGTGAAGAGTTTGATACCTTTTACGGGATGACCATGGCCAAAGCACCTTACATTCCAAGTTTTATTCTTGAGGCTGTTTCAGAAAAGTACCAAGCGCGCCGAGAAGAGTTAATCGAGATCTTCCAGGACTTCCATGGCAAGCATATGTTGCAGCCGGTATTAAATGAAATTCAAGCGCCTGTGCTATTGCTATGGGGTGATCAGGACCAGCTCCTACATGTCAGCGCCGTTGATGTATGGAAGGCTGGCATTAAGAATATATCTATAAAAATTTGGCCGGGTATTGGACATATGCCTATGGTTGAGATTCCGGCTGAAAGTGCTGAGGTTTACCAGGCGTTTTTAGATAAAAATAGCTAATTTAAACGTGCCAGGCTCGACTTTGTCGGCCTGCTTACCTAGAGGAAAAATAATGAAAAACTTAAACGGTAAAGTAGCCGCGGTGACAGGTGCTGGGTCGGGCATTGGTCAAGCACTGGCGGTTAACTTGGCGCAGGAAGGTTGTGCTCTGGCCATCTCTGATGTGAATGAGAAAGGTCTGAAAGAAACGCAGAACTTACTTAAAGGCTTCAATGTGAAAGTCACAAGCCATGCTCTCGATGTAGCTGATAAAGAGGCTGTCTATGCCTGGGCCGATAAGGTGGTCGAAGACCATGGCAAAGTAAATTTGATCTTCAATAATGCCGGAGTGGCTTTGTCAGGCACGGTGGATTCGCTCTCGATTGAAGACTACGAATGGATTATGAATATCAATTTCTGGGGTGTTGTTTATGGCACCAAAGCCTTTCTGCCTCACCTTGAAGCATCGGGCGAAGGTCATGTGGTAAATATTTCCAGTATATTTGGCTTAACTTCACAGCCGTTAATGAGTGGTTATAACGCGAGTAAGTTCGCTGTTCGAGGGTTTACCGAGTCTCTTCGTCAGGACTTGGAAATTACCGGTTCAAAGGTCAGCACTACTTGTATTCATCCTGGTGGTATAAAAACAAATATTGCTCAGTCAGCGCGAGTTGACAAAA
>NZ_LWGE01000437.1:0-2046 GCF_001635315.1 Oleiphilus sp. HI0123 | reverse complement strand
ATGCTCAAGGTCACGGGAGCAAGAGTTTCCATGGTGTCGGCGGTACCGGCAGGTGAGGTAATACCGCGTGAGGAAGTTTTCGGCATGATCAAACCGGCAGCACTTACAATAGCGACGACGATGGGTGTCGTTCTATTGCCAGGTAAGCCTCCAACACAGTGCTTATCCATCACCTTTTCACTGCCCCACTCGAGTTGACTACCTGCATCGACCATGGCCTTGGTAAGGGAAATAATTTCGTCGGTATTGAGTCGGTTTCCTGCACAAGCGGTGACAAAGGCGGCTAGCTGAATGTCAGAATAGTAGCCTCTCGTGATATCGTGAATAATATGCTTGCTAGAGTAGTCGTTAAAACTATTACCGTAGACTTTGCCGCGAACTGCGCTCATCGAATCGGCCGGTTTTGCATGGGAAAAGTAAGCCCGTTCGCCTTCATCGGCACTCAGTAATTTCCATGCCGACTCGGACAGGCCAACCTCCTGACGAGACAAGTCTCCATTAGTCACCATATTTACTGTTGCAATAATGCTGTTCTTTTCAGTGGTGATACGCACACGACTTTGGGCATAAAATCCCTCAGAGCGACAGACGTGGCAATTTTTATGCATATAAATGACAGGCTCTTGATGCGTGTCGATATGCATTCGTTTTAATTGCAGGAAGTTAAGTTCCTGTTGGGCAGTTTTGTTGGGCTCACTGGTGCGGCTCATTGCGTTACCTGATTTTTCTTATACGAATATTCATAAAATAACATGAAATTATTCATGGGCGTCAATAATTGATGTCGTGACTTGATATCGGTCGGTTCATGGAGCGTTTTAACACTATATTATTGTAGCCAGAGTCTTCTACTGTTAACTGGCCGTGAGGTTCGGGGAAGGTTCATGTGAGGAGTGGAACTCCTTGCCTAGCTTAACTGAGTGATGGCTTCCTCAAAACATATATACATTTTAGGCCTTGATTTTGTATGCTTGGAATAACGAGTCTAAGGATAAGAGCATGTTAAAAATAAAATTTATCGGTGGTGCTGGTACAGTTACAGGTTCCAAATACCTTCTGACTATAAACGACAAGAAAGTCCTGGTTGACTGCGGTATGTTTCAAGGGGTAAAAAACCTACGAGACAAGAACTGGCAACCGTTTCCGATCGATGCCTCAAGTCTCGACGTTATCTTACTGACTCATGGGCATGTAGATCATAGTGGTTATATTCCTGCTCTTAAGAAGGCCGGATTCAAGGGTGTAATCTATTGTAGTAGTGGTACCTTAGACCTGTGTGGTGTGCTTCTACCTGACGCCGGTTTCCTTCAGGAAGAAGATGCTCGCTACGCAAATCGAAAAAGATTCTCTAAGCACTCTCCTGCGTTGCCTCTTTATACGGAAGAGGATGCGAACGCATCGCTGGAATTATTTGAACCTGTCTCGATGAATAAGGAAATAGAGATCCTTAAAGGGGTGAAGGTTGAATTCAAGCCGGTTGGGCATATCCTGGGTGCCGCCTCTATTCGACTTAGCGCCTTGGGAAGAAGCATAACCTTTAGTGGAGACGTTGGTCGCTCTGATGACTTGGTAATGAAAGCGCCTCAAAAGCTAAGTGAAACAGATTACTTGGTGGTAGAGTCGACTTATGGTGATCGACTACATGAAGATATCGATGCCTTTGCATTCTTTGAAGAAATCATCAATAAAACCAGTAAGCGCGGTGGCATTGTCTTGATGCCTTCCTTTGCGGTTGGCCGTACGCAAATTAATCTTCATATTCTTCAAGAGCTTAAGAAACAGGGGCGAATACCTGACTTACCCATATTTCTCAATAGCCCCATGGCGATTACGGCGACCGAGATCTATTGTCGGCACAATAAAGAGCACAAGCTTAGTGCCAGCCAGTGTGCTGAAATAGACCATGGAACTCATTTTGTACGCACCGCTGAAGAGTCTATCGCACTTAATGGCAGTTCTTATCCTTCAGTAATCATCTCTGCCAGCGGTATGGCAAGTGGTGGCAGAGTTTTACACCACTTAAAAAATCTCTTACCGCATCATCAG
>NZ_LWGE01000436.1:0-3978 GCF_001635315.1 Oleiphilus sp. HI0123 | reverse complement strand
GAAGTTGCTTAACTCTGTGATGATTTGTTCGCGCTTTGCGGAGTTGTTCTTTTTAAGTTGATTCTGTTCGTCAAAAAAAGCATGGCAAGGTTCGTAAGCCTTGTCGGCCGCTTCTTTAAAGCGCTGCCATAACGATTGGTCTGAAGCACCACCCAAGGTTTTCCATTCCTTTTGCATTGCTTTGATTCGATCGGCTTTATCGCGTGGCTCGATATGTGTGTCGACGAGACGCTCCATTGATTCGCACAGCGCCAGTTGGCGAGGGTTTGATGCATAACCCTGCCAGTCGCGCAGGTCGTTCAACTGGTTAATTCTGAGGTTGAGCATGTTGTGATACTGGTCACTTTGCTTGCTTCCCAGCTTACTGATTTGTCGCTGGATATCTTTGAGTAAAGAGTTGGATTTTTTTAGCTGTTTATCTTCCAAAGACTTGTCGAGTTGCGTGACTAATTGGGAAATCTTGCTTTCAATCTCTTTAGTGTTCTCAGCGACCTGTTGCTTAATTTCAGCAGAATGCCCCAGCGCTTCATTGCTTTGGGAAATAACTTCTGGTTGTGCGTAATCTTTCGGCCAATTTACCTGCTTAAGAAGCTTACGAATTCTTTGGTTGAGCGTATCGAGTTGCGTGCTGTCTTTTTTACCCTGTTTGCTAAGTTCGTCGATCGATTCCTTTAGCTCGGGCTCAGCTTCTTTCAAGAGCGTAAGCGCTTTATAGTACTGACGAATCTCACTCATTAATACTTGATAGTGCTTTGCCTTGTTCTTCTCGACTTTTACATTGCGAGTGACTTCGAGCCAGCGGTTTTCCTGAGTTTTGATTAGCGCGTCAATTGCAGAGATATCATGAAATGAGGGGACCTCTGTGGTGAAGCGCTTAAGTGTTTCAGACAATGTATACAAAGTCGCTTCTTGCTCATCACCACCGGTTTGGATTAAGCGCTCCTGTTCTTCTGCTTCGAGCTTTTCTTGGGCAATTTTATCAATTCTTGCTTGGCACTCAGCTTGGTAGTGAGCAAATTCTTTGCGTTGTGTTTCGTTAGCACTGAAGCTAACTGCCGCCCAACGTTTGCTTAGGTTAAAAAGCTTGGCATCGTAGTGCTGAAGAACCTCGGTTTTTGCGAGGGCGGTAATGTCTGCTAGTGCTTTCTCTATATCTTGTTGCTGTTGACTTCGTTCAGCGATCTGATTGCGGATAGTGGCAAGCTTGGACTTGGCTATATGATAAACCGATTTGTCCTTACCCTTTGCCTGACTCAGCAGTGTGCTTAAGTCTGCTTCTGTTTCGATAAGCTCAGCAGCGGCTTGTCGGAGTTTTGCCATTTTTGCTTTTACTGCAATTTCTAGCAGTGATTGCTTATCTTCAATCCGAGCCAAACCGCTTAGGAAAGCATCTGCCTGATTCGACTTAATGATCATTTGAGTAAGTATTTTATTGTCAGTAATTAGGTCGAAAATACTCAATGACTGAGCGTTAGCCAGCTCGTATAACTTTTCTTCAATTAGAGGCTTTAGTTCGTCTTTAGACTGCGCGTGAAGCGTGATCAGTGCTTGAGGGTCAGTTAAGCGTGATGTGGCGCTTTTTCTGACGGCTACTTGTTCATCGTTTTGTGCAAGCTGAAGTAATATTTGATGATCTTCATTCTGGCCAGGGTTGAGCTCTTTGATTGCTTCAAGTCTGGTTGCTGTATGCTTGCTTTGCCATTTTGGTTTGAATAGCTTGGAAAGAAAAGTAGCCATGCTGGTATCTCGCTTATCTCTGTTTTTAATAATGCTCTTGTAAAGTGTTAGTCCTTTCGAAAAAGGAAACCGTTTTGTCTTAAGACTTTGAGAGTGCGAAAAGTCGAATTCCTACTGACATTGTTGACATAGGAATCTGCTGTTTTTCACGTTATAGTCTTAATTAACTGAACGAGCTTGGATATATTTAAACTCGTTCCAAATGTTGCACCCTGAGGCTTTTGTTAGCTTCAAGAGAGCAATAGGCTCGGGCATTCTAGCGCAGCCTCGCGTAAAAATCTCCACTATTCTCTGGTATTTAGCGGGATTCATTACGTGACGAGAGCCGTATAGGGCCAATATTGAAAAGAGTCGCAGGGCTTTATGGAAAAACGTGATAAATGAAGAGAGAAGCAGATCTCCAAAGTGTTAAAAATAAAGCCGTAGATCTTCTATCTCGTCGCGAGCATAGTGAACATGAGCTGCGCGAAAAGCTGCAAGGTAAGGGATATGAAGAGGCTCTGGTGGAACAGGCAGTTCAGTCGATGCTAGACGCTGGCTACTTGAGTGACGAACGATATGTGAGAATGATTATTCGTAGCAGCTATGAGAAGGGGCATGGGCCACAGAAAATACGTTTCAAGTTACAGCAAAAGGGTGTGAAGTCTTCAATGGTGAATGAGGGCTTTGAAGCGTTTGAGGGTGACTGGTTTGCCTTGGCTCAGTCTTTACGATTACGAAAATTTAGAGAGCCGCTCAATGATAAAGATCGGGCGCTTTACTACAAAAAGAAGTCTCGACAAATGCGCTTTCTAGCTGGACGAGGTTTTACGATGGATCAGATATCCTTTGCGTTTGAAGTGCATGAAGATGATGAACAATATTTTGTGTAACTCGCCAATAGATTAATAAATAAGAACAATATTTATAACAAGAGGATGTAGCAAATGATCTCAACCATGATGGATCAGCCTTTAACCATAACTTCAGTGATGGAGTTTGCTGACAAAATTTATCCCCAGCAAGAGATTGTCTCGGTTACCGCAGATCAAGCAAGCTTTCGCTATACCTATGCAGAAGCTTTTCAACGAACGCGTCAGTTAGCTAATGCGCTAAAAGGCTTGGGTTTAAAGCAGGGTGATGTGGTTGCAACGATGGCTTGGAATGATCATCGGCATCTCGAACTTTACTATGCGATTTCCTGTTCAGGTATGGTTTGCCATACGATTAATCCGCGCTTATTTGATGAACAGATTGAATACATTGTTGAACATGCTGAAGATCAATGGCTATTCGTTGACTCCTTATTTGTACCTAAGCTAGAGCAGTTACAAGAGAAAATGCCCAATGTGAAAGGTTTTGTCGTATTGACCTCAGAGGCGAAAATGCCTGAAACCTGTTTACGCAATGTCCAGTGTTACGAAACGCTTATAGCTAAATACGAACCAGAATTTGACTGGCCTGAGCTCGAAGAATCCACAGCTTCTGCCTTGTGCTATACCTCAGGTACTACTGGTAACCCAAAGGGGGTTGTCTATAGTCACAGGTCAACAGTTCTTCATAGTTATGCCAGTAGCTTACCGGATGCCTTTGGCCTTTCGCGCCAGGACGTGGTGATGCCGATTGTTCCCATGTTTCATGTTAATGGCTGGGGGATCGTTTATTCAGCTCCCATGGCTGGCGCAAAATTAGTGATGCCAGGTCCTAAAATGGCTGACGGTGAGACTCTGACCAAATTAATCAATGACGAAAAAATATCGATGTCGGCAGGCGTTCCGACAGTGTGGTTGGCCCTGCTTGCCTATTTGGGTCAAAGTGGTGAGTCAATTGACAGTCTCAAACGTGTGACGGTGGGAGGAGCCGCGTGTCCACTTTCAATCTTTAAAACCTTCAAAGACAAGCACAATGTAGATGTAGAGCATGCTTGGGGAATGACCGAGATGAGTCCGCTCGGCACTTATAACAAAATGTCAGCGGCTGATTTTGAGTTGCCGGAAGAAGCGTTTACTGAAGCCTTATTACGTCAGGGGCGTCCTATTTTCGGAGTCGACCTACGTATCGTTGATGAAGCTGGGAAGGAATTGCCTTGGGATGGAAAAAGTGCTGGTGCCGTGCAGGTGAGGGGGCCATTTATTACACAGGGCTACCATAAGTTGGAGGGTGAATTTGCTCCGGGTGGTTGGTTCGAAACAGGTGATGTAGCCTATTTGGATACCGAATCACGAATGCAAATTACTGACCGGACCAAGGATATTATTAAAT
>NZ_LWGE01000435.1:0-1020 GCF_001635315.1 Oleiphilus sp. HI0123 | reverse complement strand
CTCTGGTAGCACCGGGAACCCCAAAGGCGTGATGCTATCTTTCCATAGCATGGCCTATGCTGCACAAGGCGCGATAGCCTCATTAAAAGTGACTGATCAAGACAGAATGCTTTCTTACCTTCCTTTGGCACACGTGATGGAGCGTTTTGTAGTCGAAATGGCCTCTATATCTGTTGGCTTTCAATTATTTTTCGCCGACAAACTCGATACCTTTGTCGCTGACTTGAACCGAGCAAACCCTACCTTGTTCCTGGCGGTTCCTCGAATTTGGACAATATTCCAGACAGGTGTCTTTGCCAAGATGCCAAAACAAAAGCTCGATCGTTTGATGAAGATTCCTTTACTGTCAGGCTATATGAAAAAACGCGTATTGAAGACGCTTGGTCTGCAGGATGTACGCTATGCTGCGAGTGGCTCTGCACCACTAAGTCAAGATACGATTGCCTGGTACCAAAAGCTTGGTCTTGAACTCCTCGAAGGCTACGGCATGTCTGAAAACTTTGGTTATTCTCATATGTCCCAGCCAGGCAGAAGTTGCCTTGGTTACGTAGGTGAACCTTTACCTGGTGTTGATTGTCGAATCAGTGAGCAAGGTGAAATTCAAATCAAGAGCCCTACCCTGATGATGGGTTACTACAAGGATGAGGCGAAAACCAAGGCTGAGTTCACTGAAGATGGCTATTTGAAAACCGGGGATCGTGGTGAAATTGATGAACTTAAACGCCTTAAGATTACCGGACGAACCAAAGAAATATTTAAAACCAGTAAAGGTAAATACGTTGCGCCAGCGCCAATAGAGAATAAGATTATTGGCCATCAAGACATTGAGATGGTTTGTGTATCGGGCGCTGAGTACCCACAACCTCACGCATTGGTAGTATTAGCCGAATCATCGGCCAAAAAAACAAGCTGTGATGACTTTAAAGCAGAGCTTGCCTCTAGCTTTCAATCTTTAATCAAGGACGTAAACTCTACACTTGACCCTCATGAGCATATCAAGTTCGTGACGATTGTCAGTGA
>NZ_LWGE01000434.1:0-920 GCF_001635315.1 Oleiphilus sp. HI0123 | reverse complement strand
TATTTTGCCTACGGCATTGGCATCTTATTCGCGGTTCAGTCCTTTATAAACATAGGCGTCAATATGGGCTTACTACCGACTAAAGGTCTGACACTGCCATTGGTAAGTTATGGCGGTAGTAGCCTGATTGTGAGTTGTATGTGTATAGGCGTGTTGTTAAGAATTCACCGTGACCTGATGGCGATTGAAGATGAGCCAGACTCAGAACAGACCAAAGACAAGGAGCTTATCCATGCGTGATAAAACATTCCTTGTGATGGCTGGTGGCACTGGCGGGCATGTATTTCCAGCCTTAGCAACGGCAAAGAAACTAATGAGCCGCAATGACAAAGTTGTTTGGCTAGGTTCAGTCGGTGGTATGGAAGAGCGAGTAGTGCAAGACGCTGGAATCCCTTTTTACGGTATTTCCGTCAGTGGTGTTCGCGGTAAAGGCATATTAAGCAAAGCTTTAGCACCCTTGAAGATCGCTAAAGCCGTTTTCCAGGCTTTATTAGTGCTTAGGAAAACAAGACCCGATGCCGTGTTAGGTATGGGAGGCTTCGCTTCTGGGCCTGGTGGCTTGGCGGCAAAACTCTTGGGTAAGCCTTTATTGGTTCACGAACAGAATGCCGTAGCAGGAATGACCAATAAAGTACTCGCGAAAATGGCAGATTCAGTGATGTCAGCTTTTCCTGAAGCCTTTGAAGATGCGAGTAAAGTTGTGCTGACTGGCAACCCATTGAGAGATGAAATCTGCGAGTTATTTTATTCAAGCAAAGACAGTGTTTCGAAATCTGGGCCGATCAGAGTGCTGGTGTTGGGTGGGAGCCTTGGAGCTGCCAGACTAAACGAAGTGCTCCCTGGTGCGATGAGCTCTTTGGGGGCAGAAATTAGACCGGAAATTTGGCACCAGACAGGGCGTAATAAGTCCGAAGGCGTGG
>NZ_LWGE01000433.1:0-752 GCF_001635315.1 Oleiphilus sp. HI0123 | reverse complement strand
CTTGGTTGGGACTCAGCTTAAGCGACCTGGCTATATGTATCGCCCAAATAACGACCCCGTAATAGACTGGATGATCGAAAGTGGGCGTAACCGTAACTTTGATATTCAAAGCTTCAGTAAGTATCAATTAAAAGAGATGCTCGAGTTTATCAAGGGGGGCGGTGAGGTTTGGTATGCTCCTGATCAGGATTTCGGTAAACGCTGTGACCTATTTGTTCCTTTCTTTGGTGTTAGTACGGGTTGTATCTCTACACCAAGTTGGATTGCGCGTGAAACGGGAGCGACTGTTTTGCATGTCGCACCGTTTAGGCTACCAAATGGTCAATATGAAGTCATTTTCTCACCCGTTTTTGAAGGTTTTGGTGAGGACCCGCAAAAGGATGCGCAGCTGTGGAATCAGGCGCTAGAGGCAGCAATTAAGCGTCATCCTGAACAATATCTATGGCAGCATAAGCGCTTCAAAACCCGTCCTGATGGAGAAGGGCCAGTTTATCAGTAGTTGCCGCTATGAATAGGTATTGTGGAGTTCTGCGTATTCAAAACAAAGCTCTAGCCAATTTCGTATGCCAGGGCTTAGGTATTTGTCCTTATGTGTGATGATATAAAATTTTCGTTTGAAATCTCTCTGTGGTGTTTTTAAGGCAATTAGCGATGAGCGTTTGAAAGCATCGTTTAAGGTAACTTTCGACAAACACCCAATCCCCATACCTGACTCTACTGCCCGTTTGATGGCTTCGGTATGTTGTAGTTCG
>NZ_LWGE01000432.1:0-1034 GCF_001635315.1 Oleiphilus sp. HI0123 | reverse complement strand
AGTAGTCTTCACTGCCTGATTTTTGTTTGAAGCGATACTCTTCTACCTTCGGTGCAGTCACTGTCGATTCTGGAAGGATATCGTAAAAGTTGAAACGCTTTGCCGGTGCTTCTTCGGCGGGCGTGCTTTTGCTGGCAGAAGGGGATTTTTTGGATATTGTTGGCTGTTTCTCGGGTGTTTCAGTGGGCGGAATAGACTGTAAAAAATACAAGCCATAGGCAAAAGCACAGACCAGTACAATTAGGGAAAGAAAAAATGGTGTACGGTTTTTTACCGGCGCTGAGCTTGGCACTTCTTTAGGGCTTGCTCCGCTGGCCTTCTTGCTCGCGCTGCTTTTAGCCCCGCCAGACTTTCCCGAAGAACCTTTTTTTGTCTTGGGTGCTCCGGGCTTTTTAGTGGTCGAGGGCTTAGCAAAATCTTGAGTCATATGATCAACGCGTCAATAGTTTATCGGGTGTGATTACATTTCTTCAGGAGCGCTAACCCCTAGTAGCTTAAGCCCGTTTCTCAATACTTGCTGGATGCTTAGGCAAAGCACTGCACGAGCATCTCTAATTTTACTATCTTCAACCATTACAATATTTGAATTGTAGTAGGTATGGAAGTCGCTCGCCAAACTATAGAGGTAGTTTGCAATTTGATGAGGCGCATTTTGCTCTCCCGCAATGCTGACAACTTCAGGGAAGCTAGCCAGCGTGTTTGCTAGTTTACGTTCGCTTTCAACGCTTAGCTGCTCTAGGTTGGCTAGGCCGTCTTCGGCAGACCACTCTGGAGAAGCTGCTAAAACCTTTCTAAAAATACTGCTAATTCGAGCGTGTGCATATTGGATATAGTACACAGGGTTGTCATTTGACTGGCTGCGAGCCAGGTCAATATCGAATGTTAGTTGTGAGCTGGGAGCGCGTGCGACCAGGAAGTAGCGAGTGGCATCGCGGCCAACTTCTTCGATCAAGTCTCGCAATGTGACGTAGCTGCCGGCACGTTTGGATAGCTTCACCTCTTCGCCGCCTTTCATGACAGTCACCATTTGGTGA
>NZ_LWGE01000431.1:0-917 GCF_001635315.1 Oleiphilus sp. HI0123 | reverse complement strand
AAGCCAAGTCAGGCGCAAAACCGCCCTCATCACCCACAGCGGTATTTAGACCTTGCTCACTTAATACCTTCTTCAAACCATGGAATATTTCAGCGCCCGCACGCAGTGCTTCGGCAAAAGTAGGAGCAGAAACTGGCTGAACCATAAACTCTTGGATATCAACATTGTTGTCTGCGTGCTCACCACCATTGATGATATTCATCAT
The DNA here is from genome assembly GCF_001635315.1 of Oleiphilus sp. HI0123. Lineage (NCBI taxonomy): Bacteria > Pseudomonadati > Pseudomonadota > Gammaproteobacteria > Oceanospirillales > Oleiphilaceae > Oleiphilus > Oleiphilus sp. HI0123. The sequence goes on along the minus strand of NZ_LWGE01000431.1, from coordinate 712 downwards.
TGGCACAGGCATAGAGTACTGACCAGAAGTACCGTTTAGATCAGCAATATGCTCATAAAGCTCAACGCCTTTTTCTTGTGCTGCTGCTTTCGCTGCTGCCAAAGAAACCGCCAAAATTGCATTAGCACCCAGCTTAGCTTTATTCTCAGTACCGTCCAGATCCAACATAATTTGGTCTAAAGCTCGTTGATCGGTAACATCCTTACCTAATAACGCAGCCTTGATCTCTTCATTAATGCCGGCAACAGCCTTTAAAACACCTTTACCTAAATAACGACTCTTATCACCGTCTCTAAGCTCCAAGGCTTCACGAGAGCCTGTTGACGCACCAGAAGGAGCGCAAGCTGTACCCACCACACCAGACTCTAGAATCACATCCGCTTCAACAGTAGGGTTACCACGAGAATCCATGACCTCACGGCCTTTGATATCAATAATCGTTGTCATTACACTTCTCCAAAAATAATAACTTCAGGCCCTGTCTTTCCTTCAACAACGCCAAAATTCAAAATCATAAACGCTATATTTTAAGCCGTATCTAAAGGCTTAAATTGCTTAACTAGCTCATCGATTGCCTTAACTCTAGCAAGGAAGGGTTCAAGCTGCGACAACCTTAAAGCACACGGGCCATCACACTTAGCATTTTCAGGGTCAGGATGAGCTTCTAAAAACAAACCAGCAATACCCTGCGACATACCCGCAAGCGCTAAGT
>NZ_LWGE01000430.1:0-482 GCF_001635315.1 Oleiphilus sp. HI0123 | reverse complement strand
TTCACATTATTAAATGTACATATAGGACTTAAAACTGTATTATTTGTAACCAGCCGCAATTGATCTGCAGCGATATGTTCGAATGGAATATTTTTTTAGCTTTACTATGTTGTGTGTCTTGTTGAAATGAAAGCTCCGCTTATTCTTAGTATTTCTCTGCCCTTAATGTTGATAGCAAGTAAGTCACTTGCTTCGCAGCCAATTAATTCTCAAGAAAAGAGCACTATTGCCACTTATCAATCTTTGGCAATGAGCGAGTCAGACATGGACGACGTCTCTGCCATTGCCGGCATCTCTGTTTTGGACATATACGGCTCGCCTGCTGCAGGCTTAACCGTCGATAGCGAAGATGACGAAGCAACGAACTCTAACGGGAAAAATTCATACAATGAAGCAGAAGATACACAAGATTTTGCATCCCACGAGCTGAAGAAAATTGAAGACGGTGGACTGGCTACCACTCAAGCTAGTAATGATATAGC
>NZ_LWGE01000429.1:0-2191 GCF_001635315.1 Oleiphilus sp. HI0123 | reverse complement strand
AAAGGTTCAACCTACTTTAAGCCTAAGAAAGCAGGTGGTTTGGAAGTAACAAGCTGGGGTGACTTTTACCTATACTTGTTCATGAATATTCCAATGTATGCAGCCTTAGCTGTGTTGGCTTGGAAACTATCTCCAACGGGTGTTGCTCTCTTAAGTCAGACTGCTGTTTACGTTATTTGGGCGGGTTTGGTCGCTCTATATGTTTTCCAAACTTACTCTATCTGGAATGTAAATAAAGAAAATCTGACAAACGGTGTCCAAGAGCTTGATAAGTACCACTTTAAGCAAGTTGCGATTCTAGACTGGTCTTACTTCGTTACCTTCGGTTCAGAACTAGCGGTTGTATCAATGTTGCCTCTATTCTTCTTGGAAACTTTTGAAAGTCTTGATCCTGTCAAAGCGGGCCTATTGGCTTCAGGCTTTGCCTTCATGAACTTGGTTGCACGTCCAACTGGCGGTTGGTTCTCTGATCACATTGGTCGTCGTAAAGCTCTAATGTTCTTGATTGGTGGTTTGGCATGTGGCTACTTTGTATTGAGCCAGGTTGATTCATCTTGGTGGATCCCCGCTGCTGTGATTGCAACCATGTGCTGTTCGTTCTTTGTTCAGGCTGGTGAAGGTGCGGTATTTGCGGTAGTTCCACTGATCAAACGTCGTATGACAGGTCAGATTGCAGGTATGGCCGGAGCGTATGGTAACGTCGGTGCAGTAACTTACCTAACTGTTTTGAGCTTTGTAGATTACAGTACTTTCTTCTTGGTGATCGGTTGTTCTGCACTGATTGTATTCTTCATTGCTGCAATGATGGATGAGCCAAAAGGACAGATCTCTGAAGTACTGCCAGATGGCACAGTTCATATGATTGATGTTGGCTAGTTAGAAACTTGCTAGTCTAGAGTGCCTGCTGGTGGCTTATTTCATCGGCGGGCATTTTTGCGTTAAGGTAACGCTATAGCACTAAACTCAGGATTTCTCGATGGCCCAGATTCTTAAGATTGATGCTGCATTTTCAACAGACGCCGGTATAAAACCGATCAATGAAGACTCGGCTGGCGTCAAGGTTCCAGAAGATAGCTATCTGCTTAACAATAAAGGTTGTGCACTCGTCGTTGCCGACGGTGTTTCATCAGCTGAAGCGGGGCGCGAAGCAAGCCATACGGCTGTTGAACGTTTTATTGAGGAATATTTCCAGACGCCTGACACCTGGTCAGTCAGTAAGTGCGGAGAGCAGATTCTATCAACGATTAACCTCAAGCTTTTTCGTAAGAGTCACGAGTTCTCGTCTGATACTAAAGGTTACTTATCTACATTCAGCTCCATCGTCATCAAAGGTCGTACCGCGCACTTTTTTCATGTTGGCGATAGTCGAATATTTTTGCTGAGAGAAGGCGAATTCGCCCAATGTACTACTGATCATGTCGCTTCTTTAGGCGGCGGTAAAACTTTTCTTACTCGCGCCATCGGTATGGATAATCGCTTGCACCTCGATTATGGGCGAATTCCTCTTGAAGCCGGTGATCGCTTATTGCTGTGTAGTGATGGTGTACATGACTTTATCGAGGAAGCGAGAATAATCGAAACGCTGGCGATGGACCAGCCGGCTGAGTTTATCGCGGACAAATTTCTAGATTTGGCACGAGAAGGCGAAACCGATGACAATATCAGTGCCGTTGTGGGTATTGTTGAACAGCTGCCTTTCGAAAACCTTGATGATTATAGTGCGAAACTGACACGCCTACCTTTCCCGCCAGCTTTAGAAAAGGGTATGAAACTGGATGGTTTTGTCGTCCAAAAAGAGTTATTTGCTTCGAGTCGAAGCCAGTTGTATCTAGTAAAAGATGAAGTGTCAGGCGAGCTGTTGGCGATGAAGACGCCCTCACCAAACTTTGAGGAAGATACCGCTTATATTGACCGGTTTATCCAGGAAGAATGGATAGGTATTCGCATACAGCACCCTAATGTGGTCAAGATTATTCGACAAGACCGCAAGCGCAGTTTTCTATATTACCTCATGGAGTATGTCGAGGGAGAGGGCTTAGATAAATGGCTGAGAAAGAACCAGCCACCGAGTCCAAAGCGTGCTATCAATATCGTTAAACAAGTTGCAGAGGGCTTAAAAGCGTTTCATCAAAACGAGGCGGTACATCAAGACTTGAAGCCCGGAAATATTATGGTGACTGAAGAGGGCAAG
>NZ_LWGE01000428.1:0-650 GCF_001635315.1 Oleiphilus sp. HI0123 | reverse complement strand
TAACGGCGCTGATTGACCAGTTTTACGCAGATGTACAGGATATGGGTGGTGCAAGGTGGGATACCTCCAGCTTACTTGAAAGGTTACGTAAATGATGGACATAAAAAAAGCCGCTTAGCGCGGCTTTTTTTATGTCTGACAACTCGCTACTTCTTTTTAGCTTTTGCCTTTTTAGCTTTAGGCAATGTCTCAACCCACTTTCCATCCTGGTAATGAGCCGACCAGCCAGTAGCTTTAACCTTCTCTTCGACTTTTTCTTCAGACATCACATACTGCTCTTTCGTCTTGCGGCTAAAACGGACAATCGACGGATTGCCCTTATTATCTTTCACCGGCGCTGAGAAAAGAAATTCATACTTAGTATCAATTTCATCTTTATGAGGCAGCAGTTCACTCACTAAGGGAGCACGAGTTTCACGATTCTTCGGGAACTTACTTGCCGCGAGGAATAATCCCGCAGCCCCATCTCGTAAGATGTAAGTATCTTCAACCTTCTCACAAGTTAATTCAGGCATCGGCACTGGGTCCATCTTCGGTGGCGCGGCTTCACCATTTCGCAATAACTTACGAGTATTTTTACACTCTTCATTGGTACAACCAAAGTACTTACCAAAGCGGCCGGTGCGAAGCTGCATTTCTGATGAACACTT
>NZ_LWGE01000427.1:0-984 GCF_001635315.1 Oleiphilus sp. HI0123 | reverse complement strand
TCTATTACGGGGTCGTTATTTGGGCGATACATATAGCCAGGTCGCTTAAGCTGAGTCCCAACCAAGGGCAAGGTCATATCGATAACACCGAAGTGGCCTCCTATCAACAAAACACCGGTGCCGCGGTTCTGCGCGTCTAATAGGTGCTCTTTACCAATCACCGTCATCGTATCAAGATACGGAGTAACATCTCGCCACCAAAGTTGCAGCATCTCAATCAAGCCTTCAGCAGTAGAAATAAAACTGCCTTCAATTATCTCATTTTGCTTGTCACTGCTAAGCTCGGGGAAACACAGCTCTATATTCTGCCGGGTCACCTTGCCACGGTTTTTCATGCGTCGATAAACGAAACGCCCAAGGCTTTCTGCATACTGATGCTTTTTGTTCATCGGCAGCCAAGCGAGGCAATATAGAATAAAAACGATTAACCAGGATGGCCATAATGTTGGATGCCACAGAGGGCGTGTTTTCTCAGTCATAGCGCTTATTTTATTATTGTCTTTGCCAGAACAAGGAATAAGATTTGGACAAGTATAAGGTTTAGTCGGCCAAATCCTCAATTCTTTTCAAGGTATATACATCATAACGACAACTCTTACCCACTAACTGAAGGGACGGCTTAATTCCTTTTATTGCATCGCCCTTGCGCGGCCGCTTTACCACCACTCGATAACGAGCCTTAGACAATGCCGCCTCTAATAAAGCCTCATCATCCAGATCTTCTCCTACAAGCGTTTGAAACAGCCGCATTTCCTTTTTGACTAAAGACGACTTTTCTCGATGCGGATACATTGGGTCCAAGTAAATGACATCAGCAAGCTTCTCTGGTTGAGAGTTCATCCAAGTCGTCGCGTCAGATTCCACTAAGGACATTCGTTCAATGATCGACTTTATCTCTTCCGTTTCTTCAAAACGCTGAGCAGTTTCATGACCCGCCTCTGCCAAAGCAGCGCGCAATAACTCGGCAATAAGTGGTGAGCGCTC
>NZ_LWGE01000426.1:0-338 GCF_001635315.1 Oleiphilus sp. HI0123 | reverse complement strand
CTGTATTGAGTTAGGCGAACAGCAATCCGAATGGCTTGAGAGGGCCCTGTCGGCGCCAACATCTTGCGAACATACCGTGGTCATCACTCACTTCGCTCCATCAGTTAAAGTAGCCAACCCTAAATTTCCCATCGATGAAATGACGGCTTATTTTTGTTCATCGTTCGATGCATTAATTGAGCAGTATCAACCGGCTATCTGGGCCTTTGGCCACACACACGCAAATTTCGATGTAAACATGGGAGCAACTCGTGTGATCAGTAATCAGCATGGCTATGGCAGAGAGTGTCAGGACTCATACCTTACCAACAAGGTAATCGAGTTATGAAATACAAGCT
>NZ_LWGE01000425.1:0-705 GCF_001635315.1 Oleiphilus sp. HI0123 | reverse complement strand
TTATGAGAGCCATGGGAACCGAGCTGGTCGCCCTGGCAACAGAAGATGAATTTAAAGACCGTTTCCCATCATGCGAAGTGGGTGCTATGCCACCATTCGGCAATTTATATGATGTCCCCATCTATATGTATGAAGGGTTCGATGAAACCGGTGATATTGCCTTTAGAGCAGGAAATCACCACGAAGTGATTAAAATGAAGCTCTCTGATTATATGGAACTAGCGCATCCGATGACGCTAAATGAGGGCTTCGCAAAGATTGGTATGAAGAAGCCAAGCTGGTTGTTAAAGAAGAAGGCCGGGTAGAAAACCTAGCCTTCTATTGTTTACCGTTTACAATCTCCGGGCCTTACAGCAGGCGGCCTGAACTGCGGCTCGGGGATTTATTCTTTTAATTGCTAGCGAACATAGAGAATCAGGTCTTCGTATCCTCGTCGGATGCGAAATGCCTGCACATTTCGCTGCCTCAAATAAGACTTAAGCTCTGCAATATTTCTAATCCTGCTTCGGTTGACCGCGAAGATTATATCCCCTTGCTCAAAGCCTACTCGTTTAGCGATCGAATTATTGCTCAGTTCTTTAACCTGAATGCCAATAGCTTCTTCTTGATCACTTGGAATGAGATCCATTAACAGGCTTCCGCTCAAATAAGAAGAGACTTTGTCACCAGCTATTTCCGGGACAGGTATGGCTTCGATCTCAATTT
>NZ_LWGE01000424.1:0-6474 GCF_001635315.1 Oleiphilus sp. HI0123 | reverse complement strand
TGAAAGTGCTGCGATTGTTAATTATCTTGGCGCTGTATCTGATNAGAACTTATGTCCACCTGCTTCGGATCCGGTACTTCGTGGTCATTATGACCAACTGATGTTCTTTATCTTGTCCGACTTGGAGCAGCCTTTGTGGACCAACGGCAAGCATCGTTTTGCCATTCCTAAAGAACACCGTGTCGCTGATGTACTGCCGACTACTTTTTGGGAGTTCGAAAAGGCACAAAAGGCACTGACGAAGCTGATCGGTGAGTCTCCGACTTTTGCCTTAGGCGATGCTTTTAGCATGGTTGATATTGCTTTAGCGCATACCCTAGCTTGGGCGGAAAGCTTTAAGTTTGAGTTATTGCCCGGTATGAAAGCCTATAAAGATGCCTTGTATGAGCGCGAAGCATGTCAGCAGGCACTTGTTAAAGTGAGTGCTGAATGATGTGCTTTAAATTGAGATATCAGCTATTAGCTTTAAGCTTGCTTGCGCTGAGTTCTTTTAGTTCTGCAGAGCTAAAAGAACTGGATGACCAATCACTAGAAGAACAAAAAGGCCAGGCCGGGATTACCATCGATATTGAGTACAAGTTGTCGATAGGTCAAATTCTCTACAAGTTTGGTGACTCAGGTAATGGCAAATCGCGTAAGCAGCAAGATTATAATATACCCGAGCCTCCTAGAATCGTGTATGTTTTGTCTGATGATAAATGACGTAAGTATGAACTGCAGAACTTTCACTCTTCTTTCTTTAGTTACTTCACTAGCTCATCAAAGCTGCTGATCAAGGCCTCCGGCTGATAACTGGAAAGATCTTCTCCTTGGTGGTAGCCATATTCAACACAGATAACAGCTACGCCAGCCGCTTTAGCGGCCTTAATATCACTCAGCGAGTCGCCCACCATGATTGACTCGCTGACATGACACCCCAAAGTATTCATGCAGTGCAGAAGCGGAGCCGGGTGAGGCTTTTTCTCTGGTAAAGAGTCACCACAAAGTATCAAGTCAAATTCAGGTAAGTCATGAGCCTTTAGGAGTGCCGGAGTGAATTGCTCTGGTTTGTTCGTAATTACTGCCAGGTAAGGGTAGTGCTCTCTTAGTTGTTTTAAGGTCTTACTGACGTGTGGGTAAAGTTTACTTTGTCGGCCACTGACGTCTTGGTAGTGATCTAAAAAGCTTTGATAGGCTTGTTGGAATAGCTCTCCATCTACTTTCTTGGGTATCATCTTATTGCTTAGAGCCCGCTTTACCAACATTGCAGCACCGTTGCCCACCCAGTGTCGAACCTTATCTTGTCCTGCTTTCTCTCGTTGTAGGTCGACCAGCATACAGTCGACAGCAAAGGCTAAGTCGGGTACCGAATCAATGAGGGTGCCATCCAGATCAAACATTATGAGCCGAGCCTGTTTGCTACAAACCTTTTCAATAAGTGTCACATGTAATCCTATTACTGTTAGTTTTCAGAATATTTTCTGATGATCTTATCGATTATTCTACATGGCAGCTCGAATCCTGTCGTGTCTTTGCATGCTATTGGGATTAAGGAGCAAATTTAATTGTTAAAGGAAGCTTTAGTGGTGTTTAAAAACAGGCTATTTGAATATGAGTTCAATATATTTTACTTTTTGTGACTATTGGTCATAAAATTTTCTTCCCTTCTAGTGTATGCTATCGATATTAACTCAAGGCCTTAGTTTACTGACGTTTTAAATGGCCATCCTTTATTGATTGATTAGCTTTTAAGTGAGGCATGATGAACCGCTCTTTAGTTTTTTCTATTGTTATGGCAATAGTCGCTACCCTGTGGATTCTATCGGGGAATTTTAAAGATGATGCCGAGCACCAAGGACAGGACGTTATTGCGGAATCATCTCAGCGCGATGAAGGTTTGTTCCGCGTGACCGTAAAGCAGTTTAAGGCACAGGAGCTCACACAGCGTATCGACTTGCAAGGTGAAATAGATGCCGATAGAAATGTTGATATTCGTGCTGAGACCGAAGGAGCTATTGCTAAATTGATCGCCAAGAAAGGTGATCGAATGACAGCCGGTCAACGTGTGCTCAATTTGGCGATGAATGATAGGCAGGCTCGCTTGGCAAGGGCTAAAGCGGATCTTAAGGTTGCAAGGGCCGAGTTGAAATCAAGCTTAAGTCTGAAGGAAAAGAATCTCTTATCCGAAAATCAGCTGCAACAAAATCAGGCGAATGTAATGGCGGCTGAAGCCGCGGTTAAAGAGGTTGAGCTGGAAATCGAACACACCCATATACTTAGCCCTTTTGCGGGTGTTTTAAATGACTTACACGTTGAGCAGGGTGACTACGTTGCTCCAGGCACTGTGTTGGCAACAATTGTCGACGATCAGGCGCTTATCATTAGTGCTGATGTTCCTCAGCAGCACGTTGCCAAATTAGCTTTGGGGCAAGTGGTTGAGGCAAAGTTACTCAATGGTACTGAGCTAAAGGGCAAGATCACTTATATATCGAGCATTGCTGATTTGGCGACACGCGCTTTCAGAATAGAGGCCTTGGCGCAGAATTCGTCTCAAGTAAAACGCTTTGGCCAAAGCGCTCGCGTTAGTATTTTGCTTGGCCAGCAAAAAGCCCACAAACTTTCTCCTTCATTATTAAGCCTTGATAGTCAGGGTGAACTGCAAATTAAAGGACTCGATGTTGAGGGGCGGGTAAAAGCATATCCGGTTGAACTCTTACGCAGCGAGAATGATGGTGTTTGGCTAGGCGGTTTACCCGAGGTGCTTGAGCTTATTACCGTCGGGCAAGGTTTTGTTTCGGTTGGTGAAAAGGTCAGCCCTGTTCGAGTTTCGGCAGAAGATAAGGCGTCAGGAGTAGATTCTTAATGAAAGAGTACTTTGGTACGGCACCAAAAACGCCAATCGACTGGGCGATAGAGCGTCGCCGTGCTGTGCTGTTGGTCTTGGTATTTTTACTAATATCCGCTTATCAGAGTATCCCAAAAGAGTCTGAGCCGGATATTGCCATTCCTATTGTTTACGTATCGATGTCGCATGAGGGTATTTCACCTGAAGATGCCGAGCGCCTACTTATTCGGCCAATGGAGAAAGAGCTTAAGTCGATAGAGGGTGTCAAAGAGATGAGCTCCGTTGCCTCCGAAGGGCATGCATCGGTGACGCTTGAATTTGATGCCGGTTTTGACAGTGATACGGCCTTGGATGACGTCCGTGAAAAGGTTGACCGTGCCAAATCAAAGCTACCTGCGAGTAGTGATGAACCTGAAGTTAATGAAGTAAACGTCGCTCTGTTTCCAGTTTTCAGCATGAGCTTGGCAGGCCCTATTCCTGAGCGGCAGTTATTGGCTATTGTGAGAGATCTAAGAGATGACTTGGAGGCGCTTCCTGGGGTGCTGGAAGTCGATATTGGCGGCGAGCGCGATGAAGTATTGGAAATTATTGTTGACCCGCTGGTACTGGAAACATACCAGATAAACTTTGAGACCGTGTTGAGCATTGTTAATCGTAATAACCAGTTGGTTGCTGCTGGCGCCATAGATAGTGGTTATGGTCGTCATGTCATTAAAGTGCCGGGTGTTATTGAGGATCTGGAAGATATTATGGCCCTGCCGATCAAAGTGGTTGGTGATAGGGTGGTGAGTTTTAGGGATGTTGCGACGGTAAGGCGCTCCTTTAAAGACCCGACAGGGTTTGCTCGTGTAAACGGGGAGTCTGCTTTGTCTTTAGAAGTTAAAAAGCGTGTCGGTTCAAACATTATCGAAGTGATTGAAAGCGTTAAGGCTATTGTTAAAGAAAAACGTCAATTTTGGCCTGCTGCGGTCAAGGAAACGTTTATTCTCGACAAGTCGGGCGAAATCAGAGATATGCTCCAAGATCTGCAAAACAACGTGTCGAGCGCGATTATTATGGTCATGATCGTCATTGTTGGAGCTTTGGGCTTACGTTCTTCATTCTTGGTGGGCATAGCTATTCCAGCATCCTTCCTTAGCAGTATTATGATTATTAATATGATGGGTTTGACCTTGAATATTGTGGTGCTGTTTAGCTTGATTCTGGTTGTCGGGATGTTGGTAGATGGAGCCATTGTTGTTGCCGAGTTAGCCTCACGAAATCAAAGTAAAGGGATGTCGGCAGCGAAAGCTTACGCAAGTGCATCAAAGCGGATGTCATGGCCGATCATCGCATCGACCGCGACAACGCTGGCTGTTTTTCTTCCCTTGATTGCTTGGCCGGGTGTTGTCGGCGAATTCATGAAGTTCTTACCCATTACGGTGATGATTTGTTTGATGGCATCGCTTGTTATGGCTCTGGTATTTTTGCCCGTTTTAGGCTCATGGTTAGGAGGGCAAACTAAGGCTAAAGGGAAGTTAGTAGACGAGTATGAACGTGATGGAGGTCATCCGCATACAATAAGCTCATTGAATGAAGAAGCCGGTGTGATGAAACGGGCCTATGTTTCAAGCTTGAGTGCCTTGCTGAAGAGACCGGGCTTAACATTTATCGGTGCACTGGGCGTCATAGTCTTCAGTTATGTCGCCTATGGGGCTTTCGGAAAGGGTGTAGAGTTCTTTCCAGATGTCGAACCGGATAGCGCGCAGGTTCTTATTCACGCTAGAGGTGACTTATCGATACATGAAAAAGATGCCTTGTTAAAACAGGTTGAACGTCGGTTTTTAAGTCTGATTGAAGGCAAAAACGAGCTTGAATCAATTTATGCCCGTTCTTTCAATCAAGCTCAGAATGCAATGGCCGAGGATGTGATCGGTTCAATTCAGTTTCAATTTGTTGATTGGGATAAGCGGCGTGTAGCGTCAGAAATTCTCACAGAAATGGAGGCGATGACCGCTGATATTTCAGGTGTAAAGTTGGAGTTTCGCAAAGCAGAGAATGGCCCTTCTGGCGGTAAACCGATCAAGTTGCAGGTTAGTGCAATCTACCCTGAGCACACTGAGCAAGCGGTTGAGCTTATCCTCTCAAAGATGGAAGCCCTCGAAGGTTTTAAAGATATTGAGGATGATCGAGCGCTACCGGGTATCGAATGGCGACTAGATGTAGATAGAGAGGCCGCAGCACGTTTTGGTGCCGATATCGCTTTGATCGGTAGCGCCATTCAAATGATTACGAACGGCTATCGCGTTGCCGACTTTAGACCGGACGATACGATAGAGGAAGTCGATATTAGTATTCGCTTCCCTGAACAGTTCAGAAACCTCAATCAGTTTGATAATTTCAGAATCCAAACCTCAAAAGGCATGGTGCCCATTAGTAACTTTGTGTCGCTGAATCCTGCGCCGAAGAATGGCACGATAAAACGGGTTGACGGTAAACGGGCTATTACGATTCAGTCAGATGTTCTTGAAGGACTGCTACCTAGCGAGCGCCTACAAGCTCTGCAAGCTGAGTTCGATCTGTCAGAATTTAAGCCAGATGTACGCATCGCCGTAAAAGGGGAAGAACAGGATCAGAAGGAAACAGCAGAATTCCTCGGTACGGCTTTTATGACGGCAATCTTTCTAATGCTTTTGATTCTCGTCATACAGTTCAACAGCTTTTATCAGAGTATTTTAGTATTGAGTGCGATTGTCTTTTCAACCGCGGGGGTTTTACTGGGCCTGCTGATCACAGCTCAGCCTTTCGGTATCGTGATGGTCGGCTTGGGTATCATTGCCTTGGCAGGTATCGTTGTGAACAATAATATTGTATTGATTGATACCTATAACTCGTATATCAACAATGGAGTTAGCCCTTATCAGGCGGCTTTGATGACGGGTGAGATTCGTATGCGACCCGTGTTATTGACTGCAGGAACCACTGTTCTTGGTTTGATACCGATGGTCTTATCGATGAATATCGACTTTATCAATCGCGACGTAGCTTTTGGTGCACCTTCTACACAGTGGTGGACTCAGTTATCTAGTGCCATTGCTGGTGGATTGGCGTTTGCCACAGTCCTCACCTTGTTTCTAACACCGGCTTTACTGGTACTTGGTGCTAATACTCGCCAATGGATATCAAGCAAACAAAACGGTTCCTAATTGGTGTTTCTATTCAAGTGTCACCGAGCTAATGCTGGTTTTAACCTTTTCGCCTGTTTTTAAGTGATAAACAACTTTGGCAGGATAGTAGGGGCTGCGTTTTTGCGCCGGAATCGTTTCGTTAATTGACCATTCTTCAATCTTAATTACTTTTCCATTTGCGTCAATTAGCTGCGTGCGCAACTGTAGAGCGCCAATGTTCAGTGGACTATGGTTTTCTATTGTCACCAATAAAGGCCCTTTAGGGTCTTGAACATGCTTGGCCTTTAAGTATTTTTCCGGTGTTTGCTTAATTTCGATTAGGGCCAGTTTTAGTTTTGCCTGTTGACCTATATCGCCTTGCGCCTGGGCTGCTTGTGCATAGTACTTAAGTGCTTGTTCCTGATTCTGAGACTCGCTGTATAGCTCTCCTAATTGTAGGGCAGCAATACTTGTTGGTAGTAAACGCATGCTATAGCGATAATC
>NZ_LWGE01000423.1:0-361 GCF_001635315.1 Oleiphilus sp. HI0123 | reverse complement strand
AAAAGTTCAACACCATCACGCTCACCTGACATCCTTACTCGCAGAACAAACAGGCCAAGCAAAACTACCCGCGCTTGCTTTAATACTCGATGGAAATGGCCTGGGAGACGATAATCAAGCCTGGGGTGGTGAGCTATTCTATGTAGACTCGAAGCAGATAGAACGTATCGGACACCTTGAGAAAATAGCGATTCCTGGTGGCGATATCGCCACACGGGAAATCTGGCGAACTGGTGCAAATCTATTGGCAAAAACAAGTAGGGAACAGGCATTCGAAGCTTACGCAGATAGCCTCAAGAATGAGCTCACTAGTCATTTCATTCTGAATGGAACGCACCATTTTACGAGCAGTGCAGGCAGG
>NZ_LWGE01000422.1:0-203 GCF_001635315.1 Oleiphilus sp. HI0123 | reverse complement strand
TGTTAAATTCTTCAAACTCATTTAGGTCTGGACAAGTACGGGCTTCTTTTACTTCAAGCAAATCGTAAGCGGAAGAGGGCAGTACTTTTACGCGGGAGTCAGCAAGAAGTACTTGAGGACATTTAGTGGTAAACAAATCTAGCAAGTCGTGATTATCTTTGTCATATAGTACATCCGCCGCGGTGATCAGGTCGAGCTCTTCA
>NZ_LWGE01000421.1:0-1264 GCF_001635315.1 Oleiphilus sp. HI0123 | reverse complement strand
TGATATAACGAATGCCGATGGTAAAAGATGTGCCACTAATACCGATCCACAAGCCAAGTAATAGGTAGCCTTCCAGAGTCTCGATGTGAGGCAGGATGAATAGTGGCGGTGTGCTAAGAAGCATTTGTAGGGTGAATAGGCTCTTGGGGTTGTAGCGCTCGCTAAGCCAGCCAGCAGGAATACGCCCTAGTGCACCGGTTAGAACCGGGGCCGAAAAGAATAATCCTAACTGTGTTGCGCTTAGGCTTAAGCTGTTTTGAAGTTCAAGCCCCAAAACGGCATAGAGTGTCCATACCGAAAAATTAGCAGCAAATGCTATGGTGGCAATGGTTAAGGCTCTGGCTGCGCCAGGGATCTCAAAATTCATTATGACGCTCTGATCGAAGGCTGTTTAACTCGGTTTATCCTCAAAGGTATTGTTGGTACAGAGGAGCTCGTTTATCTATTAAAGTGATTGATACCTATTAAATCAAAAAAACCTTGTGCATGTTTGTTCTAACCCTTTTGAGTTAGGGGGTATGAGTCGCCTACCTATAAGTGAGTAGGCTTTGTGATGCCTGCTGGCTTTGTGGCAAGGGAGTAAAAAATAAAGTAGGTATATGCGCTGTGCCGGGGCATTCTCAGGCCCTGCCTTACTTGACTCATATCAAGTAGGAAACCCTACACACGAAGCAGAATAGCGTCATACCCCTTTTTTGTATAGGAGGCTTTATGTCCACTGATCTTAAAATAAACCTGTTCGCTTTTGGCGACCCCAAGATTAAAACACTCCACTTTACGTGGTTTGCTTTTTTCTTAACCTTCATGGTTTGGTTTAACCATGCTCCGCTTTTGGTGTTTATGAAAGAAGCGTTTGATATGTCGAGTCAGCAGGTCAAAGCCCTGATGATTCTGAACGTTGCGCTAACAATTCCAGCACGTATCGTCATCGGTATTTTGGTGGATAAACTAGGGCCCAGAAAGGTTTATAGTACTTTACTTGTACTGGCAGGCGTCGTGTGTATAGCATTCGCACTGGCTCAATCTTATGAGCAGCTCGCAATGATGCGCTTTTTAATGGGCTTTGTTGGTGCCGGGTTTGTAATCGGTATCCGCATGGTTGGCGAATGGTTTCCTCATAAGTCTGTCGGTATCGCAGAAGGTATCTACGGTGGTTGGGGTAACTTTGGCTCAGCTGCATCGGCTATGCTATTGCCTACGCTGGCAATGATGTACGGTGGAGAAGATGGCTGGAGATATGCATTAGGTACAACAGGTATTGTTG
>NZ_LWGE01000420.1:0-4883 GCF_001635315.1 Oleiphilus sp. HI0123 | reverse complement strand
GGGCCAAGAGTACCAAGCGCCAATAGACCAGATAAAATTAACTTCTTCATATTATTCTCCTAAGTTGGATTTGAGACTTATTTCCCCGACCGTAACATTTTGACCAAGGTTGTATCTTTATCAATAAAATGGTGTTTTAAGGCACCTGCCACATGAAGTATTACCAAAACAATCAAAGTCCAGGCGAGATAAAAATGAATTTCGCCTGCTATATCTTCCTGGTTCTCGATCAAAGAAGGTAGTGCTGGCACATCAAACAACTCGAACACGCCTACACCTCGACCGTCAGCAGTAGAAATAAGATAACCACTACTCATTATCAGAAACATAAGAATATATAACATTAGATGCACTAGGTGCGCCACCTTGTGCTCGAACGCCTCACCTTTACGCCCACTTACCTCGGGTTGTGGAACAATGTTAATAGTGCGCCAAATGACTCGAAATATGAGCGCCAAGAGCAGACATACACCAATACTTTTATGCAGATCCAAAGAGCCCTTATACCAGGAATCATAATAGCTGAGCTCAACCATGTATAAACCCAAGCCAAAGAGGAAGAATATACTAACAGCCATGAGCCAATGAATTATAATAGCCACCAAACCGTAAGAACTTACTGTATTCCGGATCATCACACATTCCTGCTAAACAGAAGAAACAATGATGTCACTATAGATCAAGGACACTTGTGCGGAAATATAAAATATGCAGAAGCGTTGTGCATAATTGCACACAGAGTAAATTGGGGTGCGCGCTCTTATTCTAGAAACAAGAGAGTTTTATATCATAGCGAGTATGGAAACTAGTTATGAGAAGATAATAAACGGCGTAGCGATAATTAATAGCAGAATTAACAGCAACAGCGAGTTAAAAACAAACTGAAGCCTTTTATAAAGCGGGCGATTCCGCTTTTTAAAGGCCTTCGACCATTCAAGAAAAGGTGTAACAGTGCTGAATAGGCGGTTAAAAAAACCTTGGCGATCTATCGATGTATTAGGCACTAAAGTTGCGCGTGCCAAGAGCTTGTATACCCAGTTAATCCCTCGACCAAATATATTCATTGGACGCTCAACATCAAACATTAGAATCAGTCGATAGTCTTCGGTATTGTTGTTCACATAGTGAATATAAGTTTCATCAAAACAAAATGCCTCACCATCCCTCCAAGAATAGCTTTTGCCATCAATATTGATAAAACAGGCATCTGAGTTAGGTGTAGATAGCCCAAGCTGATACCGGTATGAGCAGGCAATGGGATCGCAGTGGCGAGTCAACTCTGAGCCTGGAGGCAACAAAGTAAACATTGCACCGTTTACTGAAGGAATGTTTTTTAGCAGCTCAACTGTATTAGGGCATAGCTTCTTTGCAGATTCATGCGTGTAACCATACCAGTTGACATAGAATTTACTCCAACCATGCTTATAGAAGGTTCTAAAGCCAACATCATAGTACGATGCAGAGCCTTCTTTGGTTGTCTTCTCAAAGTAACCCTGCTCTCTAAGACTCTCCGCCTCTTCACGCACGAGTTCCCACTTGTCAGTAAGGGACTGAAGCTCAGCAAAATCATCAATATTAACAATCGGTTTACGATAATTTCGCTTGGTCGACACATACAGAAAACAATTGAGAGGAGCAAAAATTGGCCAAGCTTTCCGGAGATATTCGCGAAGATTCTTATAGCGCACCTCTCCTCGATAGTTATACACATATACACAGCTGACTGTACTCAGTGCCACAACGAGAAGAATTACTAACAGAGCAAGGCTCATCGGTACCGACCTTATCTACATATAAGCCTGAAAGATAACACCTCAAGGGGCTCTTTGTAGAATTTAAATCTACAAAACTAAATATACTGTGAATTAGAACGGAATATCATCATCAAAATCATCACTAGGAGGCGCCATTGCTGGAGCGCTTTGCGGAGCGGCTTGAGGCGCTGCCTGAGTATAAGCCTGGCCGCCCTGTTGTGGCGCGCGCTGATAGCCTTGTTGAACCGGCGCCGCCTGCTGTGGCTGCGCATAGCCCTGCGGTGCAGCCTGTGCTTGTGGTGCTGCTTGAGGAGCAGGCTGTGTCTGATACCCGCCTTGCGTGGCTGCTTGCGGCTGATCAAATCCACCCTGCTTACTATCTAGCATCTGCAGTTCGTTCGCAACAATCTCGGTGGTATAGCGGTCTTGTCCGCTTTGATCTTGCCACTTTCTGGTCTGCAACTTACCTTCGATATAGACTTTAGAGCCTTTACGCAGATAATCTTTTGCAATTTCAGCTAAACGATTAAACATAACAACACGATGCCACTCCGTTTTTGGCACCATCTGTCCACTGTTTTTATCTTTATAACTTTCATCCGTAGCAATATTCAGGTTTGTGACCGCTGAACCTTGCGCCGTCATGCGCGCATCAGGATCTTGCCCTAAATTACCGATCAAAATTACTTTGTTTATACCTCTTGCCATTACCTTTCCCCGAATTATTTTTTGCTCTAATCTAATTATTGTCTCATGCTTAACGATAGCATTCCATAACCGAATCCAGCTCCTGCTGATTTAGTTTACCTTTGATTACTTTGAGATAAGCCACCTTATCTTCAGGCACCAAAACAACCTCTTCAACACCTCCCACTGAGCTAAGCCTATCGGTTATTTCCTGAGCCTGAGAGTCTGCCAAAGCTGAGAAACTTAAGGTCATACCTGTTTCAGAGCTTGGGTTAGCCATGCCGCGAGCAAATAGAAACCAGCCAAGACAAACAATACTTACCAGCAGATAAACGCCTGACTCATCATAGCTACTTAGAACCCAACCACCTAACACCCCCCCAACAAAGGCACCAAAGAACTGGCAAGTTGAATAAACCCCCATCGCCGTTCCTTTGCTTCCAGCCGGACAAATCTTACTGACCAAAGAAGGCAAACTCGCTTCGAGCAAGTTAAAAGCCATAAAGTAAAAAAACAAGCTAAGCCAGAAATATAAAAACTGGTTCTGAGTCAAACTAAAACTCAGTGACGAAGCCAGAAGAAGCAGAATTGCGAATAAAAAAACCGGCTTCATTTTCTGCTTCTTTTCACCAATGATAATAAAAGGAACCATTGCGAAAAATGATGTCACCATCACTGTTAGATAGACCAGCCAATGATCCTCGCCCGGCATATTAATTTTGTTAAGCAATGACATGGGGACAGCTATAAACAAAGCTGTCAGGCAAAGGTGAAGTGCAAAAATGCCGATATCAAGGCGAACTAGCTCTTTATGTTTTAAGACGTCCATTAACTGGCTCTTGAACAAACGGGTATTCCTGTCGGATGCACTCTGAACAGGATTCGGCACAAAGAAGTACAGCCAGAACATTCCGAACAGTGCCAACACAGCAGTAAACCAGAAAATCCCCTGAAGCCCAAGAACACTTCCCACTAAAGGCCCTATAACCAAGGCAACAGAAAAAGATACACCAATAGACATACCAATAATTGCCATCGATTTGGTGCGGCTCTCTTCACTCGTTAAATCACTTAGCAAAGCCATCAAGACACTGGCAATTGCCCCTGCCCCCTGAAGGAATCGGCCAAATATCACACCGTAAATTGTCGTTGAAAGTGCCGCGACCAAACTGCCAATGAGAAATAGGAGCAGCCCGAAGAAAATCAGTTTTTTGCGACCAAATCGGTCAGACAGTGCACCAAAGGGAACTTGGAACAGCGCCTGGCTCAAACCATAAGCACCAATAGCAACACCAATTAGAATTTCACTCGACCCGGCTAGCTCCTGCCCATATAAAACAAAAACCGGCAAAACCATAAACAAGCCAAGCATACGCGAAGCATATAAAAGAGCTAAAGAAATTACCGAGCGCTTTTCACTAGCAGTCATTATTTTGTATACATTCATCAAATTATTCGGGCAGCCATTCTATCATTAAGACCCACTGCAAGGAATCGCAATACAGGTCTAATAAGTACTAATGAGCGCTTACACCCCATTAGCGTAATATGTCATACAAGTTAGCGTCTAAATTGCTATAATCGACCGTTTTTAAGCATCGGTTAGTAGATTAATGGATAAGATCCTCGTTCGTGGCGCAAAAACACACAACCTAAAAAATATCGACCTTACAATTCCTCGTGATAAGCTAATCGTAATAACCGGTTTATCTGGCTCCGGTAAATCATCGCTCGCCTTTGACACGCTTTATGCTGAAGGCCAGCGACGTTATGTCGAGTCTCTGTCGACTTACGCTCGTCAATTCCTGTCGATGATGGACAAACCTGAAGTCGACCATATTGAAGGTCTTTCTCCAGCCATATCCATCGAGCAAAAATCCACCTCTCACAATCCACGATCTACTGTCGGTACGATTACTGAGATCTACGATTACCTGAGACTATTATTCGCTCGCGCAGGCGAACCTCGATGCCCAGAGCATGACGCACCACTCAATGCGCAAACTGTTAGCCAGATGGTTGATAAAGTGCTTGAGCTTCCTGAAGAAAGCAGGCTTATGCTGCTCGCCCCAATTGTCCAAAACCGTAAAGGCGAACATCTTCATGTCTTCCAAGATCTCTTGAGCCAGGGATTCATTCGCGCCCGAATTGACGGCATTATTACTGACCTCGATGACACGCCTAAGCTTGAGAAGAATAAAAAGCACACCATTGAGGTGGTCGTTGACCGCTTTAAGGTTCGCAACGATATCCAACAACGTATTGCAGAATCCTTTGAGACATGCCTTGCTCTTACAGATGGCATTGCAGTTGTTGCCCCAATGGGGGAAGACGACAGCCAGGATGAAATCATTTTCTCTTCACGATTTGCCTGCCCACATTGTGGTTATGCGATTAGTGAGCTTGAGCCTCGTATGTTCTCTTTTAACAATCCTGCCGGTG
>NZ_LWGE01000419.1:0-836 GCF_001635315.1 Oleiphilus sp. HI0123 | reverse complement strand
AGGTATCGGCGCTGGCTTTATTCCTGACATCATGAACACTGAGATACTGACAGGAACAATTCAAGTATCTGAAGAAGACTCTTTCGACATGGCACGTGAGTGTGCAAAGCAGGAAGGGATTTTTGTAGGTATTTCTTCTGGCGCTACCTTAGCCGCAGTTAAAAAGAAGGAAGCTGAATTTACTCCTGGCAGCCGCATCGTGATTTTCAGTTATGATACTGGCGAACGCTATTTATCGATCGAAGATCTGTTCTAGACCTTGAACCATGAGCGGGGCTTACGCCCCGCTTTGAAATATCCTGGAAATCAAAGCCTATCTTAGTTATTTGGCTTAAACCCGACAGACTTAAGCGGGGACGAGAAGAACTCATCAGCACTCAAGGGCTTGTCAAATAGATATCCCTGCCCAATCTCACAACCCAACTCTTGCAAGAAAGCCATCTGCTCAACTGTTTCCACACCTTCAGCCACTACCTTCAAGTTCAAAGTATGCGCCATGGCAACAATTGCTGCTGTGATCTGCTTGTCATCATTATCGTTGGGTAAGTCCATAATAAATGCACGGTCGACCTTGAGTTTATCCAGAGGGAGCTGCTTAAGGTAGTTAAGAGAAGAGTATCCCGTACCAAAGTCATCAATTGCAATGGTTAGTCCCAAAGACTGCAACTCTTTCAATAAGGAAATCGCATGCTTAATATCGGTCGCTAACAAGGACTCAGTCACCTCAAACTCTAAGTTCTCGGGGTTAACTCGGTGCAAAGAAATTGCCTGAGTAATATCGTTAAGTAAGTCAGGATCACTAAACTGGCGAGCTGACAGGTTGATCGACATTTTAA
>NZ_LWGE01000418.1:0-216 GCF_001635315.1 Oleiphilus sp. HI0123 | reverse complement strand
GCTGCCTTCTCCGGCTGGTTTTGTGGTAAAGAAGGATGAAAATACCTTTTCTTGGATATCCTCAGGAATTCCTGGGCCGTTGTCGGTGAACTGCACAAGAATATTACCCTCCTGTACTTTGGTAGAGACCGATAATTCACCTTCATTATGCATTGCTTGAAGTGCGTTATGGGTTAAGTTGGTCCAGACTTGGTTTAGTTCGTCGGGGTAGCAGAG
>NZ_LWGE01000417.1:0-1128 GCF_001635315.1 Oleiphilus sp. HI0123 | reverse complement strand
ATATCTCGATATTCAGTCTGGCTCAGGTGGTACCGAGGCTCAAGATTGGGCCAGCATGTTATTGCGTATGTTCTTACGGTGGGGGGAGAAGAAAGGTTTCAAGACTGAAATCATTGAACTCTCCGACGGTGAAGTTGCCGGCATCAAAAGTGCGACAATCCAATTTACCGGTGAATATGCATTTGGTTGGTTACGTACAGAGACAGGTGTCCATCGCTTGGTAAGAAAATCTCCTTTTGATTCAGGCAGCCGTCGCCATACTTCTTTTGCATCGGTGTTTGTATCACCGGAAATTGATGATAACGTCGATATTGAAATTAACCCGGCAGACCTGCGTATTGATACGTATCGCTCTAGTGGTGCGGGCGGCCAGCACGTTAATACAACCGATTCAGCAATACGTATTACTCATGAGCCAAGCGGTATTGTGGTCCAATGCCAGAACCAACGTTCACAGCATCAAAACAAAGATAAGGCTATGCAGCAGCTTCGAGCAAAGTTATATGAGCTAGAGATGATGAAGCGTAGCGAAGCGGCACAAGCATTGGAAGATACCAAGTCAGATATTGGTTGGGGAAGTCAAATCCGCTCCTATGTACTGGACTCTTCGCGGATCAAAGATCTGCGAACCAATGTTGAGACCAGTAACTGCAATAATGTCTTAGATGGCGACCTGGATCAGTTTATCGAAGCCAGTCTTAAGCAAGGCCTTTAATTTTTAGTTTGCTGCTATCGTCTTTGGTGGCAGCAATGGATAAGTAATTGGAAGAAAATATGTCGAACGAACAGAATACTACGAACACTGAAGACCAAAATAAGTTGATCACTGAGCGTAAGAACAAACTCAAGGAACTGCGTGATGGTTGTTCAGCAAATGGTCACCGTAATGACTTCGAGCGAAAAGATTTAGCAGGAGATCTGTTAGAAAAGTTCGGTGAGTTCTCTAAGCCAGAGCTAGAAGAACAGGATAACCAAGTATCTGTTGCGGGTCGAATCATGTTTCAGCGGGGGCCATTTACTAAGATTTCTGATGTATCGGGTGGTATGCAGTATTACGTACCAAAAGATATTCAAAAAGAAATTGGCTACAAAACCCGTTTTGATTTAGGTGATATTGTTGGTGTACGG
>NZ_LWGE01000416.1:0-808 GCF_001635315.1 Oleiphilus sp. HI0123 | reverse complement strand
TGCACTTGATGTTCAGCGAGTCGAGATACCTTAAAAATTGCCTTATCGCTTTGAAAAACTCAACCAATGTGCCTCCGCCTGGATTGTTTTGCAGATCGTAGTGCTTGATCGCAAATTTCACCGCAGGAAAAAAGCGCTCGGGCAGCGACCCAAAGCGTAGCTTTTTTTGCTGTCCTTTGTGCTGCTTGTAAAGCGTGCATCTTCATATCGCCAAGTCATATCCTTATACTCGCTGATCACTTGATGACGCCCGTCAGTTAGACGGTAAGAAGAGATAGGCAATGTCAGTCGCTCTGACTCGCTCAACGCATGCAGTTTAATCGTATTGCCATGCGCCACTGCGCTCGCCATCAAAGTCTGACTCATGCGACCCCCTCAAGCTGTTGGCGATGCTTCCAGGCGGGATGAGGATTGGCTTCGGCTTCAGCGCGAACGGTCTGCACATACTCAGGATCAAACTGCGTCGCAATCTCGTTGTCGATAATACGAATGATATGCGCAAAGTACTTCTTCCAGCGTTTCGCGCCAATTTGCTCTCGCTCGTACACCAAGAGCCAATAAAACGAGAAAAGGCGGTATATATCCTCTTTCGTGACAACCATGTTGCGACATCGCACACAGGCCAAAAAGTCGGTGCAATAGATTTTATTGCCTTCTCTGTCGGTTTTCTGGCCTGAGTCCGCACACTTTGCCACTGAGGTATTCTGCTCAATGCCTCGAACGTTATCGGTCAGCTCTTTGACACGACTACGTCCCATGAAGTTAAAGTTTTTCTCTGCCTCTTTCGGTGCTTCCAAATAGTGTGAAT
>NZ_LWGE01000415.1:0-979 GCF_001635315.1 Oleiphilus sp. HI0123 | reverse complement strand
GAAGGTTGAAATTACTGTTGTTACCTCGCGTACTGAGAAAGGCCGCCCTGTTGCAGATATGTTTCCTCATGTTCGTGGCTACATCGACTTGCCTTTTACCGATCCTAGCGTAGACGAACTAGCTGGCTGTGATCTTATCTTCTTTGCAACGCCACACGGTGTGGCTCAGTCAATGATGTCTGAATTTATAGATTCCGGCTTGCGTACCATTGATCTTTCAGGTGACTTTCGTTTGAAAGATGTAGATGTATGGGAAAGTTGGTATGACCAGAAGCATGCCTGCCCTGAATTAATTCCTCAGGCTGCATATGGCCTGCCTGAAATCTATCGTGAACAAATTAAAGATGCCAAATTAGTTGCTTGCCCTGGGTGTTTTCCTACGGTTATTCAGTTGGGCTTTTTACCTTTAGTTGAGCAAGGCTTAGTCCAGGCGGATCGTCTCATTGCAGATGCTAAAACAGGCACCAGTGGTGCTGGGCGTGCAGCTAAAGTTGGTATGCTGTTATCGGAATGCGCTGATAGCTTTAAAGCTTACGGTGTTTCCGGGCATCGCCATTTACCCGAGATCCAGCAAATTTTGAGTGAAGCAAACGGATCGCCTGTTAATGTGACCTTTGTTCCTCATCTCGTGCCCATGATTAGAGGGATCGAAGCGACTTTGTATATACAACCTAAGCCTGATGCTGAATTAAGTCTGGAGCAGGCTCAAGCTATCTATGAAGAGCGCTATAAGGATGAGCCTTTTGTCGATGTGATGCCGCTAGGCTCTTTGCCAGAAACCCGTTCCGTTAAGGGGTCGAATATGTGCCGAATTGCACTGCACCAGCAACCTGGCAGTAATACAATTATTGTATTGTCGGTTATTGATAACCTGGTAAAAGGCTCTTCTGGCCAGGCGATTCAGAACATGAATCTTATGTTTGGTTTTGATGAGATGATGGGCTTACAGCAAGTGGCATTGATGCCCTAACACCTAGGT
>NZ_LWGE01000414.1:0-589 GCF_001635315.1 Oleiphilus sp. HI0123 | reverse complement strand
AAGTTAGTCAAATGGCAGCTGGGCTTGCTTCGGGTGGCAAAACTGGGCGTGCCTCCTTCTCCTTTGGAGAGTTCACAGCAATGTCGTCAGCTGTATCTGAACACATAAAGCACTTATCCGCGAGTGCGAAGAAGTCTGTGCAACAGACCGCTAATAAGCCAAAAGAAGAGCAGTCTAAAAAAACAGCTCCTGTTTCGAATGACGTAGAAGATGATGCGCCTCTGTTTGATGATGATTTGCTTGATTTGGATGTGTTAAATGATGCAGAAGGCTCTGGAGCGCTTGGTGATACAGATGATATGGTTTCGGAAGTGCAAGGTCTGGATATAGATATTCCCCAGACTATTTTCCGCGCCTATGATATCCGGGGTGTGGTTGACGAAACCTTAAACGAAGGGCTTGTAGAGTTAATAGGTAAAGCTATTGCAAGTGAGGCGCTTCTTCAAGGGCAAAACGCGATATGCGTCGGGTTTGATGGTCGTTATTCTAGCGTACCGTACTCGGATTCATTGATCCGCGGGATCTTGAGTACCGGCCTGGATGTCGTCAATGTTGGGCAGGTTCCCACGCCGGTTTTATATTTCTCTAC
>NZ_LWGE01000413.1:0-1224 GCF_001635315.1 Oleiphilus sp. HI0123 | reverse complement strand
AATAGTGACTGAGATCGTTAGTTAGCTTTTTCCAACTGGTCTCGATCATGGGGTAAATCGAAATCTTGTTCAGGCCCTAAAGGAATGACCCCCGTCGGATTGATCGTAAGGTGACTGGCGTAATAGTGGGTTTTGATATGCTCAAAATTCACTGTCTGGGCCACCCCTGGCACTTGATACAGCTCGCGAACATAAGAACTCATCGCGGGGTAACTCGCTATCAGTTGTCTATTGGTTTTAAAGTGTCCAAAATAAACAGCGTCGAATCGAATCAGTGTCGTAAATAGACGCCAGTCAGCTTCGGTTAGTGTTGATCCACACAGATAACGCTGCTTAGACAGTAAGCCTTCTACCCAATCTAGGGCATCAAATAATTGATGGTAAGCGTCTTCATAGGCTTCTTGCGTCGTCGCAAAACCTGCACGATAAACACCGTTATTAATGCAGTCATAAATTCGTTCGTTAATCATATCAATCGACTCACGCAAGCCCTCTGGATAATAGTCATCAGTATTGCCAGTTAGGTGATTAAAGGCTGAGTTAAACATGCGAATAATTTCAGACGACTCATTACTGACAATCGTTTGGGTCTGTTTATCCCATAAAACCGGTACCGTAACCCGCCCCTCGTATTGGCTATCAGCGCGCATGTAAAGCTGGTAAGCGTATTGAAAACCGTACAGCGGGTCGGTAACTTCCCAACCGTTTTCTAACATTATCGGGTCGACTACCGTCACATCGATATAATCTTGTAGATTCTTCAGCTGGCGAAAAATCAACGTGCGATGAGCCCATGGGCACGCCAACGAAACATACAAATGGTAGCGGCCTTTCTCTGCCTTAAACCCCTTCTCACCCTGCGGGCCAGGTTGACCATCGGCGGTCAACCAACTTCTGAAGCGACTATCTTGGCGACGAAACTCACCTCCGCTATCGCTCGTGTCATACCACTGATCAACCCATTTCCCATCTTGTATTAAGCCCATGACCTTGTACCTCAATAACGATTATCAAAGTGCGATGTTTTGAGTCGCACTTAACTATCTGAATCTGATTAATCAACGTGTTGGCTAAACAGTCTTGTACGATAAAAGTGCCTTATCAATACTCAAACTACCTGCACCTCTAATCGTTAAGGTTGCGCTGATAACCAGTAATGCGAGCGCAAACTCATAACCGTTAGTTGCCATAAAAAATCCATTTTCAATGTGAGCCGTGACAATC
>NZ_LWGE01000412.1:0-7625 GCF_001635315.1 Oleiphilus sp. HI0123 | reverse complement strand
CTAACTGAACAAGAGCTTCGCTTGCTCAGGTTATTGATTAACAATCGTGGTAAAGCGCTGTCACGCGGAGAAATTTTAGAAGTTGCCTGGGGTTTTTCCAAAGACCTATCGACTCGTACCGTCGATAACTTTATTGTCCGTTTTCGAAAGTACTTTGAAGACGACCCTAAGAACCCCGAGTTCTTCAAAAGCCGCCGCTCTGTGGGCTACGTATTTGACCATTAAAATATCACTGATGAAGATTTTATTGCTTGTAAAGAAAGCCTACACTATTTTGTGTTAGTCTTGATGGCAAAGTAACAGACTATCGTTAAAGCTATCTGATTTTAAAGGACTTATATGATTGTTCATTCTTTGGCGGGCCAGCCTGCACCGCAAGAAATATTAACTGATATCCCTCGCTTGGTTGCGAGTTATTACAAGCGGCAACCTGAACCGGGAAACTCTGATCATGCAGTAGCATTTGGTACATCTGGCCATCGCGGGACAGCGCTGAATTGTAGCTTCAACGAACATCATATCTGGGCTATTTGCCAAGCTTTATGTGAATATCGCCAGGCTCAAAATATTAGTGGTCCTTTATTTTTGGGTAAAGATACCCACGCCTTGTCGGAACCTGCATTAATTAGTGCGCTTGAAGTCTTTGCGGCGCAAGATGTCGAAGTGCGCATTCAGCAGGGCGGTGGCTATACGCCTACTCCAGTTATCTCTCACGCCATTCTTAGTCATAACCAAGGGCGCACCCAGGGACTTGCCGACGGTGTGGTGATTACGCCATCCCATAACCCTCCTCAAGATGGAGGCTTTAAATATAACCCTCCTCATGGTGGGCCTGCAGATACCGATGTTACTAACCTGATTCAGGCACGTGCGAATGAACTTTTAGCTCAAGGTATGGAAAAAGTAAAAAAGGTTTCTTATTCGCAGGCTTTGGCAGCTAGCAGTACGCAAGAAATTGATTTTGTCATGCCCTACGTGAAGGACCTGGAATCTGTGGTTGATATGTCTGCCATTTCCAAAAGCGGCTTGCGTATAGGTGTTGACCCAATGGGCGGGAGTGGTATTGCTTACTGGGAGCCGATTGCCGAGCATTATGGTTTGAACCTGGAGTTAGTCAATAAGCGGGTTGATCCAAGCTTTTCGTTTATGCGTGTTGATAAAGACGGCAAAATTCGTATGGATTGTTCCTCACCTTATGCCATGGGTCAGTTGATTGAATTAAAAGACCAATATGATGTCGCCTTTGGCAACGATCCTGATTACGACCGTCATGGCATTGTGACTCGAAGCTCTGGCTTGTTAAACCCAAATCACTACTTAGCAGTCGCAATCGATTACCTTTTCTCACATCGTCCTGAATGGGATGAATCTGTTGGAATCGGCAAAACGCTAGTTTCCAGCAGCATGATTGACCGAGTGGCTAGCGCGCTAAAGCGTCCTTTGGTTGAGGTGCCTGTTGGCTTTAAATGGTTTGTAGATGGCTTGCATCAAGGCAGCTTGGGTTTTGGTGGAGAAGAAAGTGCAGGCGCTTCATTTTTGAGACGCAACGGACAAGTTTGGACGACCGATAAAGACGGCATTATCATGGATCTCCTGGCTGCCGAAATATGCGCAGTAACTGGTAAGGACCCGGGGGAGCGTTATAAAGAACTGGAAAACCAGTTCGGTTCTCCTGTTTATGAGCGTCTTGATGCATCGGCAAGCAAAGAGCAGAAAGCCAAGCTTAAAGCCTTATCTGCTGAGCAGGTGAGTGCAAGCGAGTTGGCAGGCGAAACGATTCAGCAGAAACTGACCAAGGCGGTGGGTAATAGTGCTGCAATCGGTGGCCTAAAAGTTTCTACAGAAAATGGCTGGTTTGCTGCAAGGCCATCGGGCACCGAAGATGTTTATAAAATCTATGCGGAAAGTTTTGTCAGTTCAGATCATTTGAAGAAAGTTCAGAAAGAAGCAAAAGCGCTTGTGGATGAAACCATCAAATAAGGATTAAAAAGCTCTGAGTCATGACTCGGAGCTATTTAATGAGTAAGCTATACTAAAAGCCTACGACTAAGGAGTTGTCTGATGAGGGTTCCTGATAACAGTAATATCGTCATTTTTGGTGCCTCGGGAGACTTGTCGTTTCGCAAGCTTATCCCGGCTTTGTTCCATTTATATGTCACTAGACAATTGCCTGATTGTTTCTTTATTTTGGGTGTTTCGCGCAGTGCTTATGACTCAGATAGTTATCGTGAGGCTTTGTTAAAGTCGCTAAGTGAAGGTGCAAACCTTGATTCGCATACTGTCGAAGATTTTCTCCAGCACGTTTATTACTTGTCTTTGAATACCTCCGATGTCACGGAATACTCCAAGCTAAAGCTTACCTTGAATGAGCTGTATGCGCGCTACCAGACACCGCACAATACTTTGTTTTACATGGCGATGCCGCCAAGTATGTTTACCGTGATCCCTGATTGCTTGTCAAAGAGTCAATTGTTGGATCAGTGTGAAGGCTGGAAGCGCATCGTGGTCGAGAAGCCTCTAGGTTATGACTTGGAATCTGCAATCGAGCTAGACCATGGTTTGCATTCCTATTTTGATGAATCCCAGATTTATCGTATCGATCACTATTTGGGAAAAGAGACCGTTCAAAACCTACTGGTTTTTCGCTTTGCTAATGGCATGTTTGAACCATTATGGGATAGAAATTATATTGATTATGTTGAGATAACCGGCGCAGAGAAATTAGGTGTTGAGTCTCGGGGTAGCTATTACGATGGCGCAGGTGCCGTGCGCGATATGTTTCAAAACCACTTGCTGCAAGTTTTGGCGATGGTAGCGATGGAACCGCCAGCAGTGATCAATGCCGACTCAACGCGGAATGAAGTGGTGAAGGTTCTACAGAGTCTAAAACCACTTAGTCAGGCCGATTTAGAGAATAACCTGGTTTTAGGGCAGTATACGGAATCCTTAGTTAAAGGTAGTGCTGTTCCAGGTTATCGGGATGAGGAAGGTGTTAGTCCAGATTCCAGAACTGAAACCTACGTAGCCCTTAAGCTATTTATTAATAATTGGCGTTGGAATGGAGTTCCTTTTTATATTCGAACAGGGAAGAGCTTGCCAACGCGAGTGACGGAAGTTGTTATTCACTTCAAACATACACCACACCCTGTTTTTGGGCTGAATGCACCGGCAAATAAACTGGTGATACGCATTCAGCCAGATGAAGGGATCGTGATGCAATTCGGTCTTAAGAAACCCGGAGCAGGTTTTGAGTCGAAAGAGGTGAGTATGGACTTTCGTTACCAGGATTTACTCGATGAAGAAGGTGATGGTGTACGCATTCTGAATGCCTATGAGCGCTTGTTACTGGATGCACTGAATGGCGATGCCACCTTATTTGCTCGTAGCGACGCCGTGCAATCCTGTTGGCAGTTTGTCGAGCCTATTCTGAAATATCAAGCTGGCGACCATGCCTTGCATGGTTATGCGAGTGGTACATGGGGGCCGAAAGAAGCCGAGAGCCTTCTTCGGCGTGATGGCCGTACCTGGCGTTTTCCGTGTAAAAATTTAGCCAATACTCATTATTGTGAGTTATAGCGAGATAAAAAATTCTTAAGCAGGGGGCAGTATGAATGCGAGTAGTGATGGTTCTATTATAAGCATTTATGAATCAGCTGATGAGCTTGCAGAGGTAGTGGCCAAACAGTGGCTGGCTCTGAGCCAATCTGGCGCCGATATCCATATCGCTTTATCGGGCGGGACAACGCCCAAACATATTTTTGGCTACATAGCCCACAGTGATTACGCAAATAGCATTCTTTGGCGGAACTTACATTTCTGGTGGGGAGATGAACGTTGTGTGTCGGCTAATGATGAGCAAAGCAATTATGGTGAAGCCATGCGGCTGTTGTTTAGCCATGTGCTAATTCCAGCGAGTAACATTCATCCCATTCATGGTGAATTAGCGCAAGAAAAAGCCTTGATCGAATTCAAAGATGAAATGCTGGCTTGTCTGCCATCAGTATCTGATGGAGTGAATGCCTTTCCTATTTTTGATTGGGTTATGCTGGGTATTGGGGAAGATGGACATACTGCCTCATTGTTTCCTGGCCAAACAGATTACGACTGTGCTCAGAGTGCCGTTCAGGCGACTCAACCAAGCTCCAAGCAGGAGCGAATCTCGCTAAGTGCTTCAGTCATATCATGTGCCAAGAGAGTGACATTTATTGCCTTGGGTAAGAGTAAGGCAAGTGTCGTGCGAGAAATAGTCGATCAGGCAGAAGTCTCTAAAAGCTACCCGGCAGCCAATATTTTTTCACGAATTATTGCAAGCTCAGGGTGTGTTGAGTGGTATTTAGATGCGGAATCGGCAGCTAAACTTAGCGAGCATTAAACAAGAAATAGTCGAGGGATAATTATGGCGGATAACAAAGCAGACATTGCAGTCATTGGTCTAGCGGTAATGGGGCAAAACCTGGTTCTGAATATGAATGACCACGGTGTCAGGGTCGTTGCGTATAACCGAACGCAGAGCAAAGTATCCGAGTTTATCAAGGGTCTTGCTGCTGATACGCTAATACAAGGTGCAAATAGCCTTGAGGATATGCTGGCGAAGCTCTCCTCGCCTCGTAAAGTGATGTTAATGGTAAAAGCTGGTGAGGTGGTGGATGCCTACATTGAACAGCTACTTCCTTTGCTAGATGATGGTGATGTCATTATTGATGGGGGCAACTCCGACTATCGAGACACGGCTCGACGAGTAGAGTCATTATCTGAAAAAAATATTCACTATCTCGGTATCGGTGTTTCCGGTGGTGAAGAAGGTGCACGTTATGGGCCGTCTATCATGCCTGGTGGTGATGAGCGAGCCTGGCCGCTAGTAAAGCCTATATTTCAGGCTATTGCGGCGCGCACCGATGCTGGTGAAATTTGCTGCGACTGGGTTGGCTCGGGCGGTGCAGGGCATTTTGTGAAAATGGTTCACAATGGCATCGAATATGGTGATATGCAGCTCATCTCTGAGGCTTATCATTTTATGAAGAGTGGGTTGAATTTGAATCACCCTGAAATGCAGAAAAGTTTCTCGGCATGGAATAAAACAGAGTTAGATAGTTATTTAGTTGAAATAACAGCCAATATTCTTGGCTTTTATGAAGATGGGCAGCCCTTAGTAGAGAGCATTCTTGATACGGCAGGGCAGAAAGGAACCGGTAAACTGACTGCAAATAGCGCACTTGAAAACGGTGTACCTTTGAGCTTGATTAGTGAGTCGGTCTTTGCACGATATATCTCCAGTTTCAAAGAAGAGCGAATCGCTGCTGAAACAGCTTTCGCGCGTGAGATATCTAGTGTTGGTGGAGATAAGGACGATTGGCTTGAAGCGTTGAGAGAGTCCTTATTGGCGTCTAAGATCATCTCTTATGCTCAAGGTTTCATGTTAATGAAGCAAGTTTCAAACAACTTGGATTGGAATCTGAACTTCGGGAATATTGCTTTAATGTGGCGAGGAGGTTGCATTATCCGAAGTCGTTTTCTAGAGAATATTCGTGACGCCTTTATAAAGAACCCTGAGCTCTCTTTCTTAGGAATCGATGACTATTTTCAACAATTATTGAAGCAGTCACTTCCTTCCTGGCGCAGGGTTTTGGGTAAAGCGATTGAAATCGGGCTACCAATGCAATGTACCGCGTCAGGCTTGTCTTTCTTTGATGCCTTCACCTGCGGAAGATTGCCAGCAAATATGCTGCAAGCGCAACGTGATTACTTCGGTGCGCATACTTATGAACGGGTTGATAGAGATCGAGGCGAGTTTTTCCATACGGACTGGATTGGAAGTGGTGGAGCGGTATCCTCCAGCCAATACAATGCCTAATATATGAGCGCAGCATGATTCCATCGGCGAAAACAATTAATGCCTATACAGAAGATGTTCTAGGTGAACTCGATGGAGTAGGAATTGCCGAAAGGGTTCGTAAAAGAGAAATATCGGCCCAAGAGGCGGTTGAAGCGAGTATTAGTCGCGCGATGCATGTTGAGCCGAGCCTAAACAGTCTTGCTGTGGAAATGTATGACAGGGCTCGACGGTACGCATTGTTGCCTAATTCAGGGTATTTTTCCGGTGTCCCTAGCTTTATTAAAGATAATGACGACTTTAACGGAGTGCCCTCCGCTCATGGTTCCGCAGCGTTAAAACCTAAACCCGCAGCAAAATCTTCAGATTTCGTACGTCAATTCCTGTCGCTAGGCGTCGTGCCCCTAGGAAAAACTCGAATGCCTGAGTTTGGCTTAACGGCTACGACTGAGTCTAGTTATTTTGGCTCGACTTCTAACCCGTGGAACCTTGAGCGTTCAACTGGCGGTTCATCCGGCGGATCTGCCGCCATGGTTGCAGCTGGCGTTGTGCCCTTTGCTCATGGGAATGATGGCGGTGGTTCTATCAGAATACCTGCGGCATGTTGCGGGCTAATAGGGCTGAAGCCTACAAGAAGTCGCTTAGTCGATATGAAAGGGTCCCATTTATTACCTATCAATTTGGGGCACCAGGGAATTCTAAGCCGTAGTGTTCGCGATACGGCGATGTTTTATTCCGAAGCTGAAAAGTTTTATCTCAACCGAAAACTACCTGCGCTGGGTGAAATCACCGGCCCCGCTAAAAAGCGACTTAGAATCGGCTTTTATACAGATGGCCCTGGCCATCTTTATAGTGATTCAGACAATGCGGCAGCCGTGCATCAGGCGGCCAGAATATGCAGTGATTTAGGGCATGATGTGGAAGAAGTTTCGTTTCCATTTGACCCTGCTTTTGGGGACGACTTCTTGCTCTATTGGGGAATGATGGCGTCGATTTTTTCTACAACAGGTAGCGTTCTGTTTGGTACTAAGTTAAATAAGAAAAAGCTCGAACCGCTGACCCTTGGGTTAAGTAAGCACTTCCGAAAACATATACTTAAAGCGCCTTTAGCGATTAAACGCTTACTGGGTTTTACTAATGTTTATCAACAAGAAATGGCTAACTATGACCTTATGTTATCGCCAGTTTTAGGGCACCCACCGCCGAAAATAGGCTATCTTGCGCCTGACGTAGAATTTGAAAGTGCTATAGAGCGCCTAAAGCATTTTGTACCTTATTGTGCGATTCACAATGTCTCGGGCGCGCCTTCGATTGCTTTGCCTATTGGCGTTAGTCAAAAACAGGTGCCTGTTGGCGTCCAGTTCTTTGCACAGTTTGGAGAAGATAAACGCTTGCTTGAGTTGGCTTTTGAGATTGAGGAAGCAGTGCCTTTTGTGTTGAATAAATATTGAATTAACAACGAGTATGATGAAGAAAGGGATCGAGGTATGAAAAAGGTGTTTGGCATATTAGTCACTGTATTGTTGCTTGCAGGCTTGAGTGCTTGCGACAAAATTAACAATGCCAGTCGAACGATGGATACGATGTTAGGGGGGGGATTATGAGGTTCATATTCAGGGCTTTGATAAACCTTTCTACATAAAAGGAGGGAAGGTTACTTCAGTACCTGACAAAGGTTATTATGTATTTTATCCAATGATTGAGGGTAAAGAGAAGCTGGTTCAATCGCCTATCCAGTTAACGACGATTATTAAGACTGATTGATTGTAGGCAGAGTCTTCCACGGCTCGCAGAC
>NZ_LWGE01000411.1:0-852 GCF_001635315.1 Oleiphilus sp. HI0123 | reverse complement strand
ACAATAACCTGACTATCGGGAGTCAGACCAATGCTTTGCATTAAATCGTTTAAATTTTCTTTACTCGGAGCAAGGCCGGGCACCGGCGGACCCGCCTGGGTTAAATTAGGGCTTACCAGTACTGCACCGGGGATATGAGCGCTTAGGTAGCGATCTTCTTTTCCAAGGTCGACGATGATCAGCTTTTCAGAGGAGTCTTCATTATTTAATAGTGCGAGTAATTGAGGCGCTTCAATTAACAGATCTGACATTTGTTAGTTCTCATTGCTTCAAATGATGATCGGCGGATCATACCAGATGACAAAGTTTGGGACTAACTATTCTTCACCCTTTGATGCTTGACGATTCGCTTGATGCTGTAAGGAAGTAGTGACTGCGCTGCATAGGTATTTGAATTGTTTATAGTGAGCGTCGGTGAGTGTTTGGTTGTCAGTGTTATCTGCGAAGAAAAGGGCAACCGGTTTTTTGCCAACAAATACCGACATTAAGAAAAACTCTTTTGAGTCGGTGGCGCCCTTGAAATTCATGGGAATCAGGTCGAGTATCTTCTTGTCACTAGAGGGTTTCACCCAAATACTGGCTGGGCGAGAGCATAATTTCTCAAAAATAGTATTCTTGATTATTTTGCTTTCAAAATCCTTAAGTTCAGGGTGATCTTGGCACCCGACTGAATAATAGTTTTTAAAGCGGCTGCGGTCTTTGCTTATCAGACCCACGCATGCTCGTTCTAACTCAATGCCGTAGGCAATGCCTTGGGTCGCGGCATTCATCAGCTCATGTAGGTCGGTAAACTCCTGCGGGCGATGAGCCATGATATGTGTTAGCTCAGTATATAAGGGGTTCCGTGAAAGC
>NZ_LWGE01000410.1:0-970 GCF_001635315.1 Oleiphilus sp. HI0123 | reverse complement strand
GTTCGCGGCTTCGTGAACCATCGACGTGGATTCACGAATCTGCGTAATGATCTCGGTAAGTTTGGTCACCGTCGCATTCACATCTGTCTTAACCTTACCGAAAGATCCTCGGTATTCACTGCTAATTGTCTTGGTCAAATCACCCTCTGATAATGCAGACAGAACTTCACCCACATCAGCTAAGAAGGAGTCTGCACTTCCAACAGTCTGGTTCAAACCTTCTGCTAACTTAGCAAAGAAGCCTGTTTTACCTTCAGGGTCCAGACGCTTGGACAGATCACCATTTGCCGCCGCAAAAACAAGTCGGTCGATTTCTTGTTCGATAGCGACTTCGTTAGTTCGGTCAGCCCACTCAACAACCGTACCAATACGTTCGTTATCGTCGTTTGTAATAGGGTTCACAACCAAGTCCATATTACGGCCACCAATATTCAGACTTGCCGAATACTCACTCGTCAGGCTCTCTAACAATTGTTTCTGATGCGAGGGGTTCTTATGGAAGACATCAATACTGCTTCCTAACAAGGTATTGACGTTGAAATTACCCAGGTCTTTTTGAATGTCACTTTCTGCATTTCGCAAGGTCGATATCACTGCATCATTCATGTAGATAATATCGCGGTCGGCATTGGCCACCATGACATTTGCCGAAACACTATCCAAGGCTTGCTTGATACGCGCATTATCATTAGCGACACTACGCTCTTTAGCCAATCGTTTTAGCTCTTCAGTTTGATCATCCCACTCTACGACCGTACCAATGCGCTCACCCTCATCATTAACAATCGGGTTAACAACAAGGTTTAGATTACGACCACCCACCACAATATCTGCAGAGTATTCAGCAGTCATCCGTTCTATCATGCCACGCTGGTGCGCTGGATTATTATGGAATATGTCTATATTACTGCCAATAATCTTATCAACAGCAAAATTGCTTAGCTCTGCTTGAATATCCTTCTCGGCATTG
>NZ_LWGE01000409.1:0-1059 GCF_001635315.1 Oleiphilus sp. HI0123 | reverse complement strand
AGGCAATAATGACCTATTATGCCTGACTCAAGTAGACGCCATTGCTAGCATCCATAAACAATATCTAGATGCAGGCGCAGATATAATTGAAACAAACACTTTCAACTCGACCAAAGTTTCCCAAGCTGACTATGGCATGGAAGAGCTTGTATACGAGTTAAATTTCGAAGCTGCACGTATTGCACGTGAAGAAGCGGAGAAGAAGACCGCTGAAACGCCCGACAAGCCAAGATTTGTTGCAGGTGTCGTTGGCCCAACATCACGTACGGCATCCATTAGCCCCGACGTTAACGACCCGGGTTTTAGAAACGTCACTTTCGAAGAGCTTTACGACAATTATTATGAAGCCACCGATGCCTTGGTAAAAGGCGGTGCCGACATAATCATGATCGAGACCATATTCGATACGCTTAATGCTGAAGCAGCTATTTATGCAGTTGAACAATACTTTCAGGATTCCAAACTGAAACTGCCAATCATGATTTCAGGCACCATCACTGACGCCTCGGGCCGTACTCTGTCCGGGCAGACAGCTGAGGCCTTCCTAATATCTGTTAAGCACTGCAAGCCTCTGAGCATCGGTTTTAACTGCGCTCTGGGTGCCGATGCACTTCGGCCCTACATTGAAGAGTTATCTACCAAGGGCGAATGCTATGTTAGCGCCCACCCTAACGCAGGCCTGCCGAATGAGTTTGGTGAATACGATCAAACACCTGAAGAAATGGCCGATATCGTTGAGACCTTCGCAAAAGATAATTTAATCAACATTATCGGTGGCTGCTGCGGTTCAACACCAGAGCACATTGCTGAAATCGCACGACGTATGGAGAAACACAGTACAAGGGCTATTCCACAGATCAAACCCAAACTTCGCCTTTCCGGCTTAGAAGCTTTTGTTACAGATGAAGACTCACTATTCATTAATGTCGGTGAGCGCACTAACGTTACTGGTTCAAAGAAGTTTTTGAGGCTTATTAAAGACGAAGAGTTTGAAGAAGCACTCGACGTTGCAAGACAGCAAGTTGAAAACGGCGCACAAATCATCGATATCAATATGGA
>NZ_LWGE01000408.1:0-1059 GCF_001635315.1 Oleiphilus sp. HI0123 | reverse complement strand
CAGAGTCCGCTAATGACGGCTTTGAAGCAATCAGCAAATGTCAGGAGACCTCGTACAAGCTTATTTTTATGGATATTCAGATGCCAGGAATGGATGGTGTTGAAGCGATGAAGCGCATCCGGCAGATTAATCAGCAGTATAAAACAGCAACGATCATTGCACTGACTGCCTACGCCCTTCCCGAAGAACAACAAACCTTTCTCAACCAGGGTTTTCAAACACTTATCACCAAACCAATTGATGAAGAAAAGCTCAGTAAAACAATCACAGAATATCTTCCCGAGCTAGCCAGTGACCTAGGTCAGAAGCAAGCTACTACGTCTATGCCTGCATCGCCCAAAGACAATAGCCCAGTTCACTTACCGGAAACAAATAATACCACCCCAGACCCTCGTCAATCTCAGGCTATTCATTCATCACACACGCCAATTAAAATCATCGATATAGAAGAAGGCGTGAGTTTGTGTAACGGTAACCAAGATCTTGCGGAAACTTTCTTAAAAAAGTTTTTGGAAAGCTTACCAGGTGAAAAAGAACGAATTGAGCAGCTATTCCAAAACAATCAGCTCGAACTACTTGAAGAGTCTGTCCACAAATTACATGGCGCCTGCCATTATTGTGGCGTTCCAAAGTTAAGAAAAACAGTAAAAGATACCGAACATGCTTTAAAAACTTACGAGCGACAGTTGGATACATACATAAATGAGCTTCTCGAAGACATTCAGCGAGTTCTTGATACGGCTAATGAATTGAAGCTAATCCCCTCTTGAGTCACCAGCTAAGCGCTATGCGGATCACACTCTGAAACATAGGCGCTTTTTTAAAAGCCTCGAATTAGATATATTAACTCGGTTAACTCAACCCGAAAGGATTATTAACTTTGGATGCGAGCTATGATCAAGCTCCGAATGTGTAAGTGCATCCAAGTTCAACGATATGGAATACGTTAGAGCTACTAACGTAATTTGCTAAAAAGGTTAATGCAGCTTATGTCCTCACGTCGCTCTCCGCTCCCCAAAACCATTTCGATTATGGTTTTCCTATTTTTGCTAGGCACCC
>NZ_LWGE01000407.1:0-362 GCF_001635315.1 Oleiphilus sp. HI0123 | reverse complement strand
TCTGAAATAGTGCTTCACTTCTAACCAGTTTTTAAACTGCGAGCTTCCGTACTGAATAAGTGCCCCGCCAAATGATTCCTGNCCTCGGCCTTCTCTTCGGTCATCTATCAAGTAGTCACCCTTCAATAGGTTCTTGTGATAAGAAATAATCAAGCGATGTACGTGCTCGGAACCCAAATGCTGCTCTACCCAAAGACGCTTTTCTGAATAGCACATAGGGTTGCACAGTGAAGGAGCTGTTAGGATGTAGACATCAAAATTCGCTTGTTCACATAGCCACTTAAACACTGATATTGCATCTTTGATGGGCTCAAGCGACTGATAAAACCCTTTTTGGCTTTGCGGGTAAGCAAGTTCTGGGC
>NZ_LWGE01000406.1:0-1003 GCF_001635315.1 Oleiphilus sp. HI0123 | reverse complement strand
AATACTAACCGAGTTAATCTTTACTTACAAGCAACCCATTACGACTTTTTACCCAATTACTTAACCAATTGCATTCTGGACCGTTTCAACCAGAGAGTTCACCACTGAATTCACCAAGTCCGCATCCTCGCCCTCAGCCATAACCCGGATTAGAGGCTCCGTACCCGAGCCTCTCAACAACACTCTACCCTGCCCTGCCAAACGCTCACCTTGCTCTTTAACAGCCTGGGCAATAACATCGTTTGACATGGGGTCTGTTTTTTCTTTAATTCGTACGTTCTTCAACACCTGTGGAAGCTTAGTCATCTCGGACTTCAACTCATGCAAGCTCTTACCGTCACGCCATAAGGAAATAAGAACCTGCAACGCAGCAATAGTTGCATCACCCGTGCTCGCTTTATCAAAGCAAATAATATGGCCTGAGTTCTCACCACCAAGCTCCCAGCCATTCTTCACTAGCTGCTCCATCACATAGCGGTCGCCCACATTTGCACGAACAAAAGGAATATTCAGCTTTTGCAATGCCAGCTCTGCACCAAAGTTCGTCATTAATGTACCGACAACCCCACCTTCCAAGCGACCAGCCTGCTGACGATTCCTGGCAATAATATAAATCAGCTCATCACCATCAACCACTTCACCTTTATGATCAACCATGATGACACGGTCACCGTCGCCATCAAATGCAATCCCGAGATCAGCCTCAACTTCTAATACCTTGTCAACAAGCGCCTGAGGGCTTGTCGAACCTACATCACGATTAATATTCAAACCATCTGGTTGCACACCAATTGTGGTGATTTCTGCACCCAATTCTTTAAAGACATAAGGCGCCACCTGGTAGGTTGCACCATGCGCACAATCCAGCACAATTTTCATACCAGTCAAAGACATCGACGAAGGAATGGTCGCCTTACAGCATTCGACATAACGGCCAATTGCATCATCAATACGTTTCGCCTTACCTAGCAGGTCGGGCGCTACGACTTCAAGGTCTTTATCA
>NZ_LWGE01000405.1:0-1058 GCF_001635315.1 Oleiphilus sp. HI0123 | reverse complement strand
CTTCACCTTGCTTGTTGAAGATTGTGAAGCCACGGCTGCCACCGTCTAAATCACCTTCATCGGCAGTGGCGAAATATTCAGTGTCAATCCAAGATACGCCATCAGGCTCACGAGGAATATCGTTTAAGCTCTCGCTTAATGAAATAATGGCGGCATCTTCTTCTGTGTTGTCGATGTTTTCAAGATCAACGGTACCCGCTGAGAAGTCTGCGCTAACCGTGGCTGTTTCCAGGTCAACTAATAAAATGTGGTTGTTTTCCTGAAGTGTGACAACAGCGATATTGTCACTGTTGATATCGACATATTCTGGCTCAGGGTCTGCTGCGTACAGGTCAGCAATTCCGGTGATGTCTAGAGTTTGGCTTGTCCAATCAGCAGGTTCACCGCTTAGGTTAAGAATAACCAGCTCGCCAGCTGGAAGCTGCGGTGGCGCACCATCGCCTAGATCTTCATCACGCTCGTTTTCAAGAATCACAAGTGCATACATGCTGTCCGGGCTGACTGCGATAGAGTCTGGTTGGCCGCCAAGAGCGATCGTTCTAACTAGAGTTTTACTCGCAATATTAATGACAGCTAGCTCGCCCGATACCGTGACGTAGTCTGTTGAAGTGTTTACAGCCGCGAGAGCGTACTCTCCTTTGATCGCTACTGATGTTGGCTCGCCATTGAGTGCGAATGTGCCTGCAGCAGCCGGAGACTCAATAGTAGAAATATCGACGAAGCCTAGCTGTTCTTGCTCGCTGTCAGTATAGATTAACGTTTGTCCGTCAGTGCTTGCGGCAACAATTTCTGCAACGGTTTCGGTGTCGTCATTACATTGAGTATTGATCTGCTCACATACGTGGAAAGTCGCCACTCTATTGAAGTTTTTGACTGACGAGGAGTCTTTATCGTCATCGCTGCAACCTGCTAACAAGAGGGGGCTTGAAATGGCGAAAGCGAGAGCCGTTTTCTTAAACATATTCATAGAGTGCATAATTTTCCTTTCCATTTAACGATAGGTGTTTTTACTGAAGAGGGAATTATGTTTCGAGAGTGCTACAAATTTATGTCTCTTT
>NZ_LWGE01000404.1:0-471 GCF_001635315.1 Oleiphilus sp. HI0123 | reverse complement strand
TTTAAGCCAATATATTTTGTAATCATTAAATCATCAGGGTCAGAGGAAAAACCTTCGCTTTTACTCTGACCCCAATGGCACTTACTTAAGGCAAACAAAGACGTCATTCCCTTGAATAAGGGAATCCATTGTTTTTACGAGTTATGCGACACATTAAAAGTAAAACTAAACGCATTAAATCATGCAGCGACGAGAAGTCTNCTTTTTTGTTTAGTCGTGTAGGATTCAAAACAATAGATTGCCGCCTGCGCGGCAATGACGATGGGGCATAGCGGGAATGACAAGCGTCGGAGCGCGTCCTAGCTTAAGTAAGTGCCATTCTACTCTGACCCCAATTAATCTTAAAACATAGATACTACTTTCTGAGAGACTCTTTCAAAATAGCTGTCACCACCAGACGAACCGCCCTTTACTTTGATTGTCTTGGGCCTGCTTTCCTGGCTACCCTGGTAGGTTGGCAAGGCCTCACCA
>NZ_LWGE01000403.1:0-677 GCF_001635315.1 Oleiphilus sp. HI0123 | reverse complement strand
ACTTATCATCGAGAAGCTAATATCGCTCGAACCCACCAAAAAGGCTTATTGGCAACAATGGGTGCGTATAGCGATTCAATTAGGTGAGCATCAACAAGCCCTATCGGGCATGGAACTACTAAAAGAAACACAAGCCCTTAGTGCTACAGAAGTTTTACACTTATCACAATTACAGCTATCAGAAGGCCTACCTTTCCAGGCAGCTCTAATCCTCGAAGCCGCTCTAAGCGAGAAAACTGTCAAAGCCACAGCTGCGAATATTAAAAGGCTAGCCTATAGCAGGGAACAGGCAGGCCATAATGAGAAAGCCATAGATATACTAAGTTCTAGCTCCTTTATCACCAACTACCAGGACTCTGCTGACAACCTAGCAATTTTAAAACAGTTAAGCCGGCTCTTGGTTAAACAGGCCTTATGGAATGAAGTGATTCAAGTCATCCACGAGGTGAGTGGAGGTTCCTACATGCAATGGTTAGCTCTCGAGAAAGACTATAACAAAGACAAGGTTTTGATCGGTCTGGAGTTAGGTAGGTCTTTATTTTATTCTGACAAACTCAATATGGCTGAAACTTTGTTTACTGCGCTTGACGATCACTTGAGTAAGCTAAAACAAAGCAAGGCAAACCGCCACCAAGCCGACACTATCGATATTCACATCATCGAAAAACAATTAGCTC
>NZ_LWGE01000402.1:0-4828 GCF_001635315.1 Oleiphilus sp. HI0123 | reverse complement strand
AACTGGGGTAACCGCGTACCTGCATCCACTCATCTTCTTCGATAGCGCTAATATCCAGTGTAGAGCTGTTGATTTCATACTGTTCAGGTGAAGCATCATTAGCCGCATCAAGGCCTGTGCCACTAAAGTCAAAAAGATCAATTGGTCGTTTGTTGATATGGCTAAGATCCAACTCCAAAGGAGATGCCTGCACCACTTCGCCCACAATGGCATTGAGCTTCATTCTGACATGGCCTTGACTACTATCGAATTCATTATTGTCAGCGTTAAATTCACCCAACGCTAGTATTCGTTGCCCTACCGATAAATTGGCGATGCTGGCATCACCTAAGCGATAACCTGTGACAACAGTATCTTCAGTAACCGCCAGTGTGACTTCTGTCTGAAAGTGAGCCGCCTGGTCGCCAGTCTCGACGACTGCACCTTGAATCGAAATGCTTGAGTCACTGCGTGCAGTGATGATGCCTTTCAATACATCTTGTTCAGCCCAAGGAACACTGTTACCGGCGAGTACCTGTGTTGCCAAGTAGCGTTGCTCACCTTCTTCTGAAGGGCCACCAAAAGCAATAAGAGGGGTCTCCTCAGCTTGTTCTGCTAGTAAGCTTAAGCCTTCTTCAGACGTGTACTCAACGCCATCAATCTCATACAGTGTATTGTCATCGACATGGAAGTTGAAATCGCCAAAGGTTCCGCGACGTAAGCGCATCGGAATTAGTTTCATGTCGATGGTATTAGTGGCCAGATCAACACTTTCGAGTAAACCCCTTAGTCGATGTTCCCTATCGATATCCAGCTCGGTACTGCCGACCATGAAAGGCTCTACAGTTACTAAGGGTGGCTCGAAAGACTCAATAGTATTTGAGGCAGCCAAGTCTAAATCAAGCGTCAATTGAGCGGTTTTGAAAGGGGATATATTGATGCTATTGCCTTCATTAAGATTTAGCTCCACATCAATTTGAGTAATCGCATTGCCATTGGCATCTTGTATGGCAGCTTCATAAGAAGCACCCTCTTCGTCTTGAATAACGATATCAGCCTCACTGTAATCCAGGCCCAATATAACACTTTGGTATTCGCCTGCGGGTACAGACAATACGGCAAAAAGCTCAGAAAGCTCCTGATATTGTACAAAGTCTATTTCACTCTGAAGCGGTAGCACTTCGACAAGTGAGCCATTAGCTTTTTTGAGTTGTATGGATTCCAATTCAATTCGATAGGTCAAAAAGTCTTCTTCAGCGTCGGTGACGGCGACTTGCAAGTCTCCCATTAGTGCGGTGTCATCCTGGTTACTTGAGTCGCCACAGCCAGCCACAAAAAGACTGGTTGAAAAGGCAAAGGTATAAGCCAGTAGCTTTGATTGATTCATTTCTAACTCCATTTGTTTGTCGGTTGTATTGCGTAAACGAATGAAGTTAGAAAAGGTTTACACGGAGGAAGAAAAATTAATAACTTTTTGCAGATACATGATTTAGGAATAGAAATACATGTTAATCCGACATGGCTTCTTGCACGAAAGTTTGTACGATTTTCTGATAAGTGCCATCTTCGCGTATGCGCCTAAGTGCTGAATTAAAGTCGTTTAGAAATGGGGTCATCTTAAGTACTTTAGGAATAATTAGGTAAGCATCATTGATTGAAAAGGCATTGGGCAAAGCGCTCACTTTATCTTCGATTCCCAAAATGCGTGTATAAGAATCGCCTGATATCTGATCTAGTATGACGCAGTCGATTCTTCCCATGGCGAGAATTTTAAAATTATCGTGAGGGTCATTACATACATTTGGAGTGAATAAACCATTTTCTCTGGCTGTATCGAATGCTTGGCCATAGGACCAGCCGCGATTAACGCCAACAACCTTTCCTTTCAGGTCTTCAATTGAATTGAATTCAAAAGGCTTATCTTTATTGATAAATAAAACCAGTTTTTCCTGGTACAGTGGTGCGGAGTAATCGTAGGTTTTTATGCGCTCATCACTTTTATACGCGCCGCCGACAGCGCCTTTGCCGCTTGCGCTATACAATAAAGCGCGCTTCCAGGGTAACGCTTTAATTTCAG
The DNA here is from genome assembly GCF_001635315.1 of Oleiphilus sp. HI0123. Classification (NCBI taxonomy): domain Bacteria; kingdom Pseudomonadati; phylum Pseudomonadota; class Gammaproteobacteria; order Oceanospirillales; family Oleiphilaceae; genus Oleiphilus; species Oleiphilus sp. HI0123. Next base: position 2,772 of record NZ_LWGE01000402.1, on the reverse strand, counting down.
TTTTGAGCCCGGCCTGTTTGATGGTTGCTTCTAGTAGTCTTGGATATAAACCGTCAGCTTCTGTTTTTTCAACTTGATACATATAAGGCGGGTAACTTTTGTCGACAAATATGATCAATTTGTCATCGCCTTGAGCGTTGGCATGTGAAAAGCAGATTAAGACCAATAGTGCGAGAGCAAAAAGTTTTTGAGCAAGTAGAGAGACTACCACAGTAAGCTTCTTCTCCATTTCTAGTTTGCGAGTAATTTATTACATAGCAAGAGACCTTCTGTAATACGACAGGCAACCTCAACCTATCCCTTAATATTAGTTGGTTTTTGAAGATAAGCCTCAATTTGCATAAAAAAGGCAGTCTTTTAACTATACGTATAAAGTGACAAAGTACCTATAGCTTAGGGGTAAGTTAAGTAATCCATTGTTTTATAGACGTAATTCTCTTATGGTTAAGAAAATTATTCTGGCTTAGGAAGGTTATGTATGAGTGAACTGTCTCAAGAAGTATTGCAGGAATTTTCGGACCAAGTTGCCGAAATTTGTGAAAACATGCAATTGGAGCCAGATCAGATGCTAGACGCGATTGGCAGCACCTTTATTGGAGCCGTGCTTAGTTTTGGCAAAACCGATTATCGGGTAGAAGTCTCTGGAGTTGCCTCTGCAATGGTAGAAACGATTTTTGAAGCTGGGGATTGAGAGTAGAGCTAACTACAAAGTTTGCTTATAAGACCTTATGAAAGAGTATCCGACGACTGAAGGATGCGTACTTGATTGCTTGGTTATGGGTGCTTAACCATTATTGGGTATTAAATGGTATACGAGAGGTGACAAAGTGCCGAAGAATACAAGCACAACTTTAGGTGACCACTTTGATGGCTTTATTGCACAGCAAATTGATGAAGGTAGATAAACCTCGCGTCTTAATGAAAATCTCTAGAACGACTCTGTAAGCCTGCTAATTGTTCCGTCATGTCTTCTAGCTTGCCCGCAATCACATGGGTGACTTCTCCTTCACGTTCCAGGATGCCTTTGATCTTGAGGATTTTTGCGCTCAAGTAAGCTTTTTTTTGTGCCCGCGCCGTGCCTGCCCAAATAACGACATTGATGTTTCCGGTGTCATCTTCCAAGGTCATAAAGGTTACACCTGAAGCGGTTCCTGGGGATTGTTTTCCTGTGACGACACCGGCTATATCAACAAAGGATTGATGTTTAATCTTTGCTAGCTGTGTTGATCGGGTAAATTTTCCTAAGCAACCTATACGGTCTAATAAGGTAATAGGGTGCTGCTCAAGGCTTAGTTGTAGCGAGGCGTAATCTTCAATCAGGTTGTCAAAGTTGCTCGGCCGGTATTGGTATTGTGCTTCCTCTTTTACTTGCAGCTTTGCATCTTGCTCAGGTAGTGCCAAGTTTTGAGGCGGATTCATAAGCGCCCAGCGCGCTGCGTAGCGGTTTTCTGCAAAACATTGTAAAGCATTGGCAGAAGCGAGGGCCTCAAGGTCCTTTTGGTTCAATGTCAGCTGATGAAGTGCCTGTGCATTTTGATAACCAGCATTCGGGCGTTTGCTGAGAATTTCCCTGGCGCCTTTTTCGCTGAGGTTCTTTATCTGCCGTAAGCCTAACCTCATGGCGTGGCTGTAATGACTAGTGCCTTTTTCAGGCAGTTTTTCTAAACGATGGTCATAATCTGACTGGTTAATACATACGGGGCGTACTTCAATGTTGTGGCGTACAGCGTCTTGTACGAGCTGTGAAACGCTATAGAAACCCATGGGTAGGCTGTTGAGTAAGGATGTGTAGAACTCAACTGGGTAGTAATGCTTTAACCATGCAGAAGCGTATGCGAGTACGGCAAATGAAGCTGAATGACTCTCAGGAAAACCGTACTCTCCAAAGCCGCAGATTTGTTCAAAAATCCGTTCTGCAAAGGCTTGCTCATAGCCCCTTTCCAGCATCCCCTCAATCAGTTTCGATCTAAATTGCATCAGCTTACCCGTCTTTTTCCAAGAGGCCATGGCGCGTCTGAGTTGATCAGCTTCGCCCCCGGTAAATCCGGCGGCGACCATAGCCAGCTTGATCACTTGCTCCTGAAAAATGGGTACTCCCAGCGTGCGGGATAAGACTTCCTTAACAGCTTCCGAAGGGTATTCGATGTTCTCTTCACCATTACGCCGCTTTAGGAAGGGGTGAACCATATCTCCCTGTATTGGCCCGGGTCTGACAATAGCGATCTGAATCACCAGGTCATAATAATTTTCTGGTTTTAAACGTGGCAGCATACTCATCTGTGCACGAGACTCGATCTGGAACACGCCAATAGTGTCGGCTCGCTGAATCATCTGATAAACCTTTGGGTCATCCTGCATACGGGTGATATCTGCGATGCTCAAGTCTCGTTGGTGGTATTGTTGAATAAGGGAAAATGTCTTACGGATAGCGCTGAGCATACCGAGCGCCAATACATCGACTTTCAGTAGTCCAAGGCTTTCGAGGTCATCTTTATCCCATTGAATGACGGTACGTGCCTCCATACTGGCATTTTCGACAGGTACGAGTTCGTATAGCGGTCCGGATGAAATGACAAAGCCACCAACATGTTGTGAAAGGTGACGAGGAAATCCCATAATTTCATTAACGAGATTAATAAACTGCTGGCCTTTACCTGTGTCTGGGTTGAGTCCTAATTCGATGATCTGTGACTGCCAAGTCAAGCTGTGGTCACGTCGATTAACGTTCTTAATAAAAAACTCAAGTTGTGTTTCGGCGATACCTAAGGCTTT
>NZ_LWGE01000401.1:0-7049 GCF_001635315.1 Oleiphilus sp. HI0123 | reverse complement strand
TGCTGAAAATGATGTGGGCCTGATCATTACAGAGGGCACCCCAGTTGGTCATAAAGCTGCAAATGGTTATCCTAATGTCCCCTTCATGCATGGTGAGAAAGCATTAGCTGGCTGGAAAAAAGTAGTTGATGCGGTTCATGCGAAAGGTGGAAAGATCGCGCCTCAGCTGTGGCATGTAGGTTCAGTTCGTAAAGAGGGCGTAGAGCCTGATAAGTCTGTACCGGGCTATAGCCCTTCTGGTTTGTTTAAGCCAGGCAAAGAAAATGGCGTAGCGATGACGCAGGAAGATATTGCTGAGGTTATTGAAGCTTTCGCACAGGCTGCTGAAGATGCAAAAAGTATTGGCTTTGATGCTGTGGAAATACATGGCGCGCACGGCTACCTAGTTGACCAGTTCTTCTGGGAAGGAACAAACCAGCGTACTGATGAATATGGTGGTGATATGCTCAAGCGAACTCGCTTTGGGGTTGAGCTTATTCAGGCTGTCAGAGCTCGGGTCGGAGAGGACTTTCCGATTATTTTACGTTTCTCTCAGTGGAAGCAACAAGACTATGAGGCACGGTTGGCCAACTCTCCAGAGGAACTGAAACAATTCCTACAGCCTTTATCTGAAGCCGGAGTCGATATTTTCCACTGCTCAACACGCCGATTCTGGGAAAATGAGTTCGATAACTCTGACTTGAATCTTGCTGGTTGGACTAAGGAGTTGACAGGTAAGCCGGTAATCACCGTTGGTAGCGTTGGTCTAGATAGTAGTTTTATCGATGAGAAGGGCTCGAGCTTGGGGATGTCTGACAAGGCGGGAGTGGCGTCTAGCCGAATTGCTGAATTGTCTGACAGAGTTGCCCAAGGTGAATTTGAGCTGGTCGCGGTTGGCCGTGCGCTACTTCAAGACCCTGAGTGGGTATTGAAAGTGAAAGAACAGCGTTTGGATGAATTGCAGGACTTTTCAAAAGCAGCATTGATGAAATTGATCTAAGTAGGCTTATAGAAAACGGCTGCTTGAGTAACAGAATATTTGAGCAGTCTCCGCTATTTTCGAATTAGTATAAGAAAATTAGGTTTACAATGTCTCTACTTTTGAAAGCTTAGCCGACTTTTTGGCTAGACTTGAGCTTGGTTTTATTGAGTTTCTTGGCTTTCGAGGGGACTGGAGTGATATTTACATCAACGTAGTTTCGTTGTAGCCACCATGGCAGCTCACTAAACTCCATATTACGGCGATCAGCTTTACGGCGGTTATTTTTATATTTTCGAGCTTGAGCAGTATCCTGCCTACGATCCTGGCCTCGCTTATCATTGAAAACATGGCTTTTTTCGGTTTTCATTGTATTCATGAAAGGCCTGAAGAGAACTCGTTGGAAAATGCTTACAATGTATGTTACCACTTTCCCACTGTGATTTGCGACGCCCTAGATCGATAAAAATGAAAGGAAGCTCAACTTATTGATCTTCCTCAAGTCCTTTCATCGTTTCTCTGTTTATTTAATCGACAAATAGATCGTTCATCAGTTTTTTATCTGGATCATCTGAGTAGCGATAGTGATCGAAATCATCCACGCCTCTCTTGCGAAGGATGTCTTCATCAATGATTACTTCACCACTGAGCTCACAATCTTGGGTGGTGAGTATTTCGTAGGCAGCATCGGCCATAATGGCGGGCTTACGACCTTTTTCAAGAGCCGACTTTCCGCCACCTTCAAATTCGATGGCAGCTGTAGAGATTAATGTTTGTGGCCATAGGGAGTTCACTGCAATTCCGTAGCGCTTGTATTCGGCTGCCATCCCAATAGTCAACATCGACATGCCATACTTGGTGACGGTATAAGGACCATAATGCTGGAACCATTTTGGGTCGAGGTTAACGGGTGGTGAGAGGCTCAGAATATGGCCGCATTCAGACTTCTTTAACCAAGGTAGCGCAGCCGTTGATAAGCTCAGTACGGCGCGAGTATTGATCTGATACATTAGGTCAAAACGCTTCAAAGGCAGCATTTCAGAGTTCATCAGTTTGATTGCGCCAGCATTATTAATAACCGCATCAATACCGCCAAATTTTTCAACACTTGCCTCAATGAGCGCCTTAACCTGCTCGTCTTCTCGGACATCCATTTGAAAGGCGAGTGCTTGTCCTCCAGCTTGTTCAACTTCTTCGGCAACGCTGAAAATTGTGCCGGGGAGTTTAGGGTGAGCTTCAGCTGATTTCGCTGCGATGACGATATTCGCACCATCGGCGGCAAACTTAAGTGCCATTTCTCGACCAATGCCGCGGCTTGCGCCGGTTATAATAATCGTTTTATTAACTAATGATCCCATCTTTATTCGGCCTTATCGGGTGTTACGTTGACAAGCAGCTGTCGCAATTTAACTTGATCACCTTGGGCAACATTCACAGCCTTGACGATTCCATTAACGTCAGACTTTAAAGGGTGCTCCATTTTCATGGCTTCGAGAATAACAAGCGTTTGTCCTTTCTCGACTTTCATACCCACTTCAGCTTGTACTTCAATAATTGCGCCATCCATGCTTGCCTTAATTTTCCCAGACCCTGAACCATCTTGAGCTTCGGCCGCTTGATGAGTGCAATCTTCAAAGCAGAAATACTCGCTCTCTAGGCGTATAAATATCTGTCCCCCGACCACTTTATAGCGACAGGTTTTGCGCACACCTTGCTCACTGTAGGTGAGTACGCCAGGCACATTACCCATTAATACGATGCGTGTTTCATTATCACCTTGTTTGATTAAATATTCGTTCTCGTTTTGCTCCAGGCTCAAGTCGAACTTGTCTTCACCGCTCTTTAACTGGTAAGGCCATGGAGCTTTGCCAGTATTGCTCCAACCAGATAATTCGTTGCCCCAAGGGGAAAGTTGGCTTGCCGTACGAGACGGGCTTTGTTCCAAGTAAGAGATCATGGCTGCGAGCGAAACAGCCAATGCTGAAGGCGTCTGTTTGCTGAGAGTTTTACTGTCAACGAAGTCGTCACCAATAAAGGCTGTGGTGGCTTCGCCATCGATGAACACCTGATGTCGTAGTACTTCGCATAGAAAGTTACTGTTAACGGTGCAGCCAAATAGGGTGCTTTCTTCAACAGCACGGATCAAACGACGTCTCGCTTCTTCACGGTTTGCGCCATAGGCAATAATCTTGGCTAACATTGGGTCATAGAAAGGCGAGACGGTTTGGCCGGTTATAATGCCATCATCGATACGTAAACCGTCACCTTGAGCTGGCTCCCAAAGGTGGACCGGGCCCGTTTGAGGTAAAAACTGATTTGCAGGGTCTTCAGCATAGAGGCGAACTTCCATGGCATGTCCATTAAGTTCGATTTGATCCTGAGTCTTGGGCAATACTTGACCTGACGCTACATTGAGCTGCCAGGCTACCAAGTCAGTACCGGTAATCAGCTCTGTCACCGGGTGCTCTACCTGTAAACGGGTATTCATTTCCAGGAAGTAGAAGTTCTTATCTGAGTCGACCAAGAATTCAACCGTCCCTGCACCGACGTAATTGCAAGCTTTGGCTGCTTGTACAGCCGCTTCACCCATGCGCTGGCGAAGTTCAGGGTCGACAAATGGCGAAGGCGCTTCTTCAACCACTTTTTGGTGGCGACGCTGGATAGAGCAGTCGCGTTCACCAAAATAAACAGCATTACCGTACTTGTCGGCGAAGACTTGAATTTCAATATGACGAGGTTTGATCACGGCACGCTCAAGAATCAGCTCACCACTGCCAAAAGCATTCTCAGCTTCTGAACTAGCTGTTTTGATTTGTGCTTCCAGCTCGCTCTCTTCAAAAACCAGACGCATACCACGTCCACCACCACCGGCAGAGGCTTTTACCATAATAGGGAAGCCGATGGTTTGGGCTTCTTTTAGGAGTGTCTCAATGTCTTGATCAGCACCTTCATAACCAGGGATACAAGGCACACCGGCCTTGGTCATAGCGATCTTTGATAAACGTTTGCTACCCATAAGCTCGATTGCTGCAGAAGGTGGGCCGATAAATTCAATATTGGCCTTTTCGCAAGCGTTGGCGAAGTCACAGTTTTCAGACAAGAAGCCATAGCCAGGGTGAATGGCGCCAGCGCCAGTTAGTTTAGCGGCCGCAAGGATTTTGTCTGCGACTAAATAGGATTCGCCTACTGGTGCTGCACCAATACATACCGCTTCGTCTGCGTTAAGAACATGTGGCGCACCCGCATCAGCTTCACTGTAAACCGCAACGGTTTTATAGCCGAGCGACTTAGCTGTACGCATCACACGAACGGCAATTTCTCCACGGTTTGCAACTAATACTTTTTCGAATGTCACTTGTTTAGACATCTTAATACTCTCTTTTTATCGTTATTCCCTCGAAGGCGGGAATCCATTGTTTTGATGATAACTGACTACTCTGCCCAGCTAGGCAATCTCTTCTGTACAAAGGCCATGGTGCCTTCCTGGCCTTCTTTACCTTGTACTGCTTGTGAGAAGGAATGGGCTGCAGAGTCTAATAACTCTTCCAATGGTTGTTTGCCGACTCCGAGTATCAGTTCTTTCGTGATACGGTTAGCATCTGGTGCACAGCGTTTAACTTGGCTAAGTACTGATTCTAGGTCTTCTTCAAGTGCTTCACTTGTTTCATGTGCCTCGTGAACAATGCCCAGCTCCTTAGCTTCCTGACCGTTAAAACAAGACCCTAATAAGGCTAGACGTCTCGCTTGGGTTAAGCCAATGCGTGTCACGACAAATGGAGCGATTTGAGCCGGTGGAATACCCAGGCCGGTTTCAGGTAAGCCAAATTTTGCGTCACTAGAGGTTAGGGCAACGTCGGAAATACAGGCAAGGCCAAAGCCTCCGCCCAGGACTGCCCCCTCTGTGACCACAATGAGTACCTGTGGAATCTGATTCGCATAAGTAATCATGCGTCCAAATTCGCGGTTCAGCTCGTAGAACGGGTCGTTTTGATCAGCAGTTTTAGAGCCTTCCGCCATACGGGCACCTGCCATATCTTTAATATCGCCGCCAGCGCAGAAGTGGCCTTCTGCGCCCCGTAATACTACTGCACGAATGTCTTCCTGTGTTTGAATACTTTCAAACACAGCCATTAACTCTTTAACCATTTTTAGGCTCATCGCATTGCGAGTTTTAGGGCGGTTGAGTGTGATATGCAGTTCATGGTCTCGCTGTTCAAGTAATAGTGTTTCGGTTTCTGGTAAAGTCATAGTTAGTGATCTCTTCGTCATTTAATAATTTACATAATAGATCCCGGCTAAAAAGAATGCCGGGATGACGAGGAAGGGTTTACTTCTTCTTGCCGGGTAAAATACCCATTAGCTTGCAGATAATGCCGAGCATGATTTCATCTGCACCGCCGCCAGTAGATACTAGGCGTACGTCACGCATGGCGCGAGATACTTCGTTGTCCCACATGTAACCCATGCCACCCCAATATTGTAAACAAGAATCGGTTACTTCTCGGCCCAAGCGGCCTGCTTTTAGCTTCGCCATAGAAGCAAGCTTGCTGACATCCTGCTTGTTGATATAACCTTCAACTGCCTGATAAGTCAGGGCTCGAAGGGCTTCGATTTCAGTTTGTAATTCTGCAAAGCGGAAGTGAATTACCTGATTATTAATCAGAGGCTGACCGAAGGTCTCTCGTTGCTTACAGTAATCGATAGTGCTGTTTACGCAGCGTTCCAGAGCTTTGATGATATTTGCCGCACCAAACATACGTTCTTCCTGGAATTGCATCATTTGCATCATGAAGCCCATTCCTTCGTTTCCGATACGGTAACGCTGCGGTACACGAACGTTGTCGAAGAATACTTGAGCTGTTTCAGAGGAGCGCATACCGAGCTTATCTAGTTTCGGTGCAACGGTAACGCCTGGTGTATTCATCGGTACAATGATCAGCGATTTATTGACGTGTACTTTGTCGTCAGAGGTATTCGCCAATAAGCATATAAAGTCAGCACTTGGCGAGTTAGTGATCCACATTTTTGTACCGTTGATGATGTAATCATCACCATCTTTTTTGGCAGTCGTTTTTAGGCCCGCGACATCTGACCCCGCACCAGGTTCAGAAACACCGATACAGCCAATCATGTCGCCGGTAATAGAAGGTGCTAAAAACTCTTTACGTAGGTCATCCGAGCCGAAGCGTGCTAGAGCAGGAGTGCACATATCTGTCTGTACCCCAATGGCTAGGGGTACGCCACCGCACTTAGCCAGCCCAAATTCTTCTGCAGCCACAATGCTATAGCTGTAATCGAGCCCCATGCCACCAAACTCAGTCGGTTTGCTAATACCTAAAAGGCCAAGCTCGCCAAGCTTTTTGAATACGTCTCGCATTGGAAATGTGCCAGCTTGCTCCCACTCTTCAACATGTGGGTTGATTTCATTTACGACGAAGTTCTTAACGGTACGACGGATTTCTTTGTGTTCTTGAGTAAATTGCATTGTTCTTGCTCTGTTCTTTAAATTATTTGTGAATATAGTCGGACTCAGCGTCATCGCCGCGCAAGCGGGGATCCATTGTCTAGTTTTATATTCAGTCTGTTCTTAGTATTCATCAACCTATGTGGCTTAGCTCTAAAACAATAGATTCCCGCCTACGCGGGAATGACCTGGTAGTTTTTGCTTTACATCTTATAGACGCGCTACGCCAAAAGAGCTGGGTCTTAGTTCACGCATATTGGCTTCCTCACAAATATCTAAGAGGAATGCCAACACCTTGCGCGTGTCGCGCGGATCGATTAATCCGTCATCCCATAGGCGAGCGGTGCCAAACAAGGCTGTTGAACCCTCGTCCAATTTATCTGCAGTCGCTTTCTCGATAACATCGAGCATGGCTGGATCAGCTTCTTTACCCATTTTTGCATGTTTTGCTTCTGTGACGATTCGCAATACCTTACCGGCCTGTGCGCCGCCCATAACGGCTGTTTTGCTGTTCGGCCAAGCGAAGATGAAGCGAGGGTCAAGACCTCGACCACACATGGCATAGTTACCCGCGCCATAGGAACCGCCAACGACGATAGTGAGCTTAGCTACAGTGGTATTTGCTAC
>NZ_LWGE01000400.1:0-1071 GCF_001635315.1 Oleiphilus sp. HI0123 | reverse complement strand
TAGTCAGTTGTAGCGATAGTCGGCTTTATTACAAAATATCCCTAATGCTACAAAATCAGAAAAAGTCTTACAAATGAAGGAATTCCGAAGCGTGAACTGAGACAACAAAAAGAAAAAGAGCGTTCAAAAAACGCTATCAAATCGAAGAAAAATGACGAAAAGTTTAAAATCAGAATATGCGATTAAGACCATTTAGTGCCGCAACACGATATGCTTCTGCCATAGTTGGGTAGTTAAATGTGGTATTAATGAAGTAATCTAGGGTATTTGCATCACCTTCCTGATTCATAATCGCCTGACCGATGTGTACGATTTCGGCCGCCTGATCTCCAAAGCAATGGATTCCCAATATTTTTTTGGTCTCACGATGGAACAATATTTTAAGCATTCCGACCGCTTCACCGGTAATCTGAGCTCTAGCCAAGTCTTTGAAAAATGCCTGCCCTACTTCATAAGGAACTTTGGCTTCCGTAAGCTCCTTTTCATTCTTACCGACAGAGCTAATTTCTGGGATCGTATAGATACCGGTAGGTACATCATTAATAAACCTGAAGTAACTATCGTTAAGCAAAGCGGATGAAGCAGAGCGACCTTGATCGTAAGCAGCGCTAGCAAGTGCTGGCCAACCAATCACATCACCTACAGCATAGATATTCTCTACATCTGTTCGATAGTGGTCGTCAATTGAAAGCTGACCGCGTGAGTTTGCTTCAAGACCTATATTTTCTAGCCCAAGATTTTGGGTATTGCCGCTGCGACCATTACACCAAAGAAAAGCATCAGCTTTGATCTTTTTGCCCGACTCGAAAGTAACCTCTACACCGTAATCGGTACCGACAACTGTCTCGTAGGTTTCGTTGTGTCGGACAAGAACACCATTGTTTCGAAGGTGATAGCTAAGCGCATCAGAAATCTCATCATCAAGGAATGATAGTAATTTCTCGCCAGGATTAATCAGGTCGACTTTCACACCTAAACCTGAAAAAATTGATGCATACTCGGAGCCAATAACACCGGCACCATAAATAACCATAGTGCGTGGAGTATGGCTAAGCTGCAATACCGAATCAC
>NZ_LWGE01000399.1:0-1119 GCF_001635315.1 Oleiphilus sp. HI0123 | reverse complement strand
TCCGTCTTCGAGAATTTGCGTATTCAGGATGATTAAGCCGCTAATAATATCAGGTGCCCAGATGTTGCTGGTAAAGGCTAGGAAGGCAAATAGGATTCCGAATATGCCAGTCGTTTCCAGCATACTATCGGCGCCCCAAATTTTAATGAGGGTGAACAGCGTTGCCAGAATGATGACAAACAGGATAATGATATCTACTAGACGGCTTGAGTAGGTGTCTAGAAAAACAGGCTTCTCATCAACAACTTTTTCGAGGCCGAACTTCTTGCGAGATTGGCGGCTACAAATACTGTAAATCAGGATGCTGAGATACAGAGTGGTGAGACTTAAACCCAAGTGTATAAAGAAGTTTTCGTAGCTATTGTTGAGTCTGAGAAAAACCAGATGGACGATATGAAGAATCAGCACCAGGCCGTTTAAGGCGCGAAACAGTGTGACTTTGACGCCGCTATCACGTGCGCCATCAATGAAGCTTATAATCGGCTTTGCATACAGGAATAAGCCAATGTTGAATACAAATACCAGAATATGTGCTGTCCATGTTGTTGTGGACAACTGCGGTAATAACCACTCTAAAGCTTGCATAGTAAAAGACGCCTAAGAAAAGTGAGCTTGTGTCGCATTGCTTCATGCAGACGCCAACGGTCAGATCTTAGCTAATTATGATGAACTTTAGACTTGAATCAAGGGAAAGCTTTGCTTCTCTTAAAGCCTTTATAGCTCCAGGCGTTTAATTAAGCGATAGAAATTACTTCGGTTTACGCCCAAGTCACGTGCTGCAGCCGCCTGGTTTCCCTGATGTTGGTCCAGAATATGAATAATATAATTTCTCTGGAAATCATCGACTGCGTCTTTAAGATTCCCTTTTGGTGTAAATGAAAAAAGGTTGCTGTTCGCTTCATTCACTAGCGGGTGTTCCTTGCCGTTAGTTTTTGGCTGACCGTTTTGAAGGTGAATATCCAGGTAGGAGGCGTCGATAACGATGGAACGGTTGTGTCGGCCTTGATCAGCAATCGCTTTTAATGCTGAGCGGCTGAGCATATGTTCTAACTCTCGTACGTTTCCGGGCCAATCATATTGAGTGAGGAGGTGCTTGGCATCGCTCGTGATTCTGAGTCC
>NZ_LWGE01000398.1:0-995 GCF_001635315.1 Oleiphilus sp. HI0123 | reverse complement strand
TTATTAGATTCTCTGACATAATTTTTTACTCTTAAACTTCACCGTCTAACTAGGCAGGCGCTTTATTTTTGCACCCAGTAGCTGCAGTTTTTCTTCAATGCATTCGTAACCACGATCAACATGGTAAATACGATCAACAAGCGTATCACCTTTCGCAACAAGCCCCGCAATTACCAATGAAGCAGAGGCACGAAGGTCAGTTGCCATAATAGGCGCAGCATGTAATTGCTCAACCCCGGTAATGATCGCAGTGTTGCCTTCGAGCTTAACGTCAGCCCCCATGCGCATTAACTCGTGAATATGCATAAAACGGTTTTCAAATACTGTTTCTGTAATTGAACCTGTGCCTTCTGCTACGCAATTCATCGATGCAAACTGTGCCTGCATATCAGTTGGAAACCCGGGATAAGGTGCAGTTTTCACTGATACAGCTTTAGGGCGCTTACCCTTCATATCCAGCTCAATCCAGTCTTTCCCTGTGGTAATGTGTGCCCCGGCTTCCTTAAGCTTGACCAGAACTGCTTCCAACAAATCAGCACGTGTGTCTTTAAGCTTTACGCGGCCACAGGTCGCAGCGGCAGCACAAAGGTAAGTACCTGTTTCAATACGATCTGGCAGCACGTCATAATGACAACCTTTTAAGGATGCAACGCCATTAATTTCAATCGTTGCGGTACCGTGACCTTTAACATCAGCTCCCATCGCATTCAGACACTCACCCAAGTCAACGACTTCAGGTTCTCGTGCAGCGTTATTCAGGATGGTTTTACCCTCAGCCAAAGCGGCAGCCATCATCAGGTTTTCAGTACCCGTTACAGTTACCGTATCAAGAAAGATGTTTGCACCTTTAAGCCGACCATTGCTAGAAGCTCTAATATAGCCATCTTCGACCTGTATATCGGCCCCCATTGCTTCGAGACCGCGCAGGTGCAAGTCCACTGGTCGACTTCCTATCGCACAACCTCCAGGCAAAGATACTTCCGCCCGACCGAAAT